>CAKRJK010000008.1 GCA_934351705.1 uncultured Lachnospiraceae bacterium | reverse complement strand
ATCATCAAATTTATTGATGAGATTGTAGCAGAAGTAGGAAAACCAAAACACGAGTATGCAAGCTGTGCAATTCCTGAGGAATTGTTTGCGGCAATCAAAGAGATTGTACCTCCGGCAGAGATGGAAGAGGCAGTATTCACAGACGAGAAACAGGTTCGTGAAGAAAATATCCGCCAGATCACAGAGAAATTAGAAGAGGCATTTGCGGAAAACGAAGAGTGGCTTGAGATGTTGGGAGAGGCAATTTACCAGTATCAGAAAAAGACAGTCCGCAAGATGATTTTAAAAGACCACAAACGTCCTGACGGTCGTGCAATCGAGCAGATCCGTCCGTTGGCAGCAGAAGTGGATCTGATTCCGAGAGTTCACGGTTCCGCAATGTTTACACGTGGACAAACACAGATTTGCGACGTGGTAACCTTAGCACCGTTATCTGAGGTTCAAAGAATTGACGGATTAGATGAAAATGAAGTATCTAAGAGATATATGCACCATTATAACTTCCCATCTTACTCTGTAGGTGAGACAAAACCGAGCAGAGGACCGGGACGTCGTGAGATCGGTCACGGAGCATTGGCAGAGAAAGCATTGGTTCCTGTACTTCCGAGTGTAGAGGAGTTCCCTTATGCGATTCGTGCCGTTTCCGAGACATTTGAGTCAAACGGTTCTACTTCTATGGCGTCTACCTGTGCTTCCTGTATGTCTTTAATGGCAGCCGGCGTACCGATTAAGAAGATGGTAGCAGGTATCTCCTGCGGTCTTGTAACAGGCGAGACAGATGATGATTATATCGTATTGACAGATATTCAGGGATTAGAAGATTTCTTCGGCGATATGGACTTTAAAGTAACCGGAACAACAGAGGGTATCACTGCAATCCAGATGGATATCAAAATTCACGGTCTGACAAGAGCTATCGTGGAAGAGGCAATCAGAAGAACCAGAGAGGCAAGACTGGTGATCATGGATGTCATGAAAGGTGCGATTGCAGAGCCGAGAAAAGAAGTCGGACCATACGCACCGAAGATTGTTCAAATCCAGATTGATCCGGCAAAAATCGGTGATGTGGTAGGTCAGAGAGGCAAGACCATCAACGAGATTATCGAGAGAACCGGCGTAAAGATTGATATTTCCGATGAGGGTGCGGTTTCTGTTTGTGGCGTTGACAAAGCGGCAATGGATAAAGCGGTTGAGATGATTCAGATTATCACAACAGACTTTGAAGCAGGTCAGATTTTCAAAGGAACCGTTGTAAGCATCAAAGAGTTTGGAGCATTTGTTGAATTTGCACCGGGCAAAGAGGGTATGGTTCATATCTCCAAGATTTCTAAAGAGAGAATCAACCGTGTAGAAGACGTGCTGACCTTAGGCGATAAGGTAACCGTAGTATGCATGGGCAAAGACAAGATGGGAAGAATGAGCTTCTCCATTAAAGATGTACCGGCAGAAGCATAGAACGGATAAATATGTGATTTAACATAAAAGCGAACAGTTTTGTCAGAAAGCAGAGTCAAAGCTGTTCGTTTTTGCTTTGGTTTAACACCAAGTATACTTTTTCGGCATAAAGTATAAAAAAAGAAGAAAATCACATGGACAGAATCAAAGAATTATTGGATATTCCATATGTGCATAAAAGAGGATATATCGGAAAAGACGTCACGGTTGCGGTGATGGATACCGGTTTGTATCCCCATCGGGATGTCAGAAACAGAATCGTTGATTTTTATGATATTGTAGGACAAAAAAGCGAATGCTATGATGATAACGGACACGGTACCCATGTAGCCGGCATTATCGGCGGAAACGGCTATGCCAGCATGGGAACGTATACGGGAATGGCTCCCGGCTGCAATCTCTTGCCGATCAAAGTGTTAGACCGACGCGGCGGCGGAAGTACCAGACAGGCAAAAGAAGCGATTCATTGGATGTTAAAAAAGAAAAAACAATACAATATCTGTATTTTAAATATATCCGTCGGAATGTTAAAAAATGCCGGCGAAGAAGAACAGATCGAGCTGATCAAACTTGTGGAACATGTGTGGGATGAGGGAATCGTTGTCGTAGCGGCAGCGGGAAATAACGGGCCAAATGAAAATTCCGTTACGATACCGGGTGTTTCCCGCACCATTATCACGGTAGGAAGCAGCGATGACAGTGACGCTCAGGTACGTGCGCAGGGGTTAAAACGAGGATACAGCGGCAGAGGACCGACAGACAGTTGTATCATCAAACCGGAGATTTTGGCACCCGGAACAAGGATTACAAGTTGTGATCTGCGTGATAATGCATATACTACAAAAAGCGGAACATCTATGGCGACACCGATTGTATCGGGGGCGGTTGCACTGCTGCTCTCAAAGTATCCCGATATGACTCCGAAAGAAGTAAAACTAAAACTATACCGGACGGCAGACCGCAGCTGCGACAAAAAGGAACAGCATGTATGGGGCTGTCTGGATTTGATAAAACTAATGAAGTGAATTGATTTATTTGAAGTACTATTGTAGAATAAGGAGAGCAAAAGAGTAGGTGGAATTATGAAACGACTGGGACATACGATATTCAGCAGGCTTGCACTGATTATTTTTGCGTTGCTGATTCAGTTTGCATGGCTGGGACTGGTCCTTTATGAATTTAGTTTAAAATATACATTTTTGAATTTGGCATTTACGGTAATCGCGATTATTCTGGCTATCGTAATATCCGATAAAGACGGCAATGCCGCAGGCAGAATGTCCTGGATATTTTTGATTCTGGCAATTCCGATTTTCGGAGTTGCACTCTATTTTATTTTCGGAAGATCCAAACTCACCAAAAGGACAGAAGAGCGTCTTGCGAAAGTAAATGAGGAGATGAAACCGTTTTTAGACAGCGAAAAAGCGGTAGAGGAAGAACTGTTAAAAACCGATAAGCGTGTTTACAATCAGACCCGATATATCACGGAGTGGGCGGGATATCCGATCTATCGGAATACAAAGACAGAGTACTATCCATCGGGAGAGGAAATGTTTCCGGCAATGCTTGAAGCACTCCGCTCGGCAAAAAAATTTATCTTTTTGGAGTACTTTATTTTAAATGAAGGAAAAATGCTGACACAGGTCATGGAAGTGTTAGAGCAAAAGGTAAAAGAGGGTGTTGAGGTACGACTGATTTATGATGATGTCGGATGTGTCAAAACCCTGCCGCCGAAATATTATAAAAAGCTGCAGGCAATCGGCATCCGTTGCATTGCTTTTAATCCGTTTCGTCCGGTGATGTCCATCATCATCAATAACAGGGATCACCGAAAAATCCTTGTGGTAGACGGAGAAGTGGCATTTACCGGAGGAATCAATATTGCGGATGAGTATATTAACGAGATACAGCGGTTCGGGTATTGGAAAGATACCGGAATCCGCATAGAAGGACAGGCTGTCTGGAGCTTTACATCCATGTTCTTAAAAATGTGGAATTTTGCACTCCGCAGTTCAGAGGATTATCTGGTGTACAAGCCGGATATTGCGTGGGAAGAACGCTACGAATCAGACGGATTTGTGCAGCCTTATGCAGACTCCCCGATCGACCATGAAAATCAGGGAGAAAACATATACCTCAACATCATCAATCATGCAAAAGACTATGTTTACATTTTTACGCCATACCTGATCATCGACGAAGAAATGTCCGTTGCCCTCTGCAATGTGGCAAAATCAGGAGTCGATGTGCGTATTTTCACGCCGGGAATCCCGGATAAAAAGATGATATTTCTGCTGACGCAGTCCTATTATGAAAAACTTTTGAAATCAAATGTAAAAATATACCAGTTTCAAGACGGCTTCATTCATGCAAAATGCTTTGTCTGTGATGATGAGATTGCAACTGTGGGAAGTATCAATCTAGATTATCGAAGCCTGTACCTTCACTATGAGTGCGGCATTTTCCTGTACCAGTCCAAAGCCGTCCTCCAAGTCAAACAAGACGTGCTGGAAACCATAAAACACTCCGAGCAGATCACCTTAGAGTTCTGCGAAAAACGCTCCTGGTTCAAACGGGCGCTGCAATGTATCCTAAGACTGCTCGCCCCACTATTATAAAAACAACCCAAAACAAACTTGGCTATGAGTTCCTAAGTGGAAACCCGAAACTCTAACAGTTCCCACTTTTACCGACCAACATAGGAAACTCCGCCCCCACTATACGCTGTGGAGAGGATTAGAAGCGTCGGCAAGGAATCTCCGTCCAATAACGGCATGACGCAAACTTTTGTGTGGCAGTTACAGACGCCCGAACAAACGTAACTGTCGTATCAGACTGTTTGAGCCACGCAAGTGGCGAGTTTCTGATACGGCAGTTAGAATACGTTTGCTCGGGCGTCTGTTTACTGCCACTAAAAAGTTCGCGTCATGCCGTTATTGGACGGAGATTCCTTGCCGACGCCCCCAATCCCCCAAAAAAAACACTTAAAAATACGTTGTAAACAACCTCTGAAAATAATCCTTAAACGTAGCCTTCTTTACCTCTTTCGTACAAATAATATCCACCTCCCCAATCGTCTGCCCCTCCAACGTATAAGTCACCTTCCCAACAGAAGCCCCCTTCTTCAACGGTGCCTCCGCAGACTTCGGAAGAGTCACCTTTTTCTTGATTGCATTCAAATTACTGCCCTTTGTGTCCACATACTCAAAAGAAGACTTATAACTGATAGGAACACTATCGACTGTTCCGCCTTTCACGGCGAGATCCTTTAATTGATCCTTGTTTTTGTCGCTGTATAGCTGACATTTTGAAAATCCGTAGTTGAGCAGGGTGGTGGCATCCTGAAATCTCGCTTTGGAATCGGGTGCCGCCATAATTACGGCAATCAGCTCCATATCATCTTTTTTTGCGGTTGCGGAGACACAGAATTTCGCATCATCCGTAGAGCCGGTTTTTAATCCGGTCGCATACTGATACTGTCGGATGAGTTTGTTGGTATTTGTCAGACCAAATTCTTTGCTGCCTTTTTTGGTTTCGTGTGTGATATTTTCCATCCAGATCGTACAGTAATCGTGAATCTGCGGATATTTGGTAATCAACTCACGGGACATCAGTGCAATATCGTAAGCACTGGTCATATGTCCGTCCGTGTCCAGACCGCAACAGTTGACAAAGGTTGTGTTTTTCATGCCGAGCGAGGCGGCACGTTCATTCATCCTTGCGACAAATTCCTCCTCGGAACCCGCAATGTGTTCCGCCATCGCAACACAGGCATCGTTTGCACTTGCAACGGAGATACATTTTAACATGGTCTCTACGGTCTGTGTTTCGCCGGGTTCTAAAAAGACTTGGGAACCGCCCATGCTCGCCGCGTGTTCGGATACCGTCACAACATCATCTAACTTTAATTTTCCGTCGTTTAAAGCATCAAAGATCAAGAGCATGGTCATAATTTTTGTGACACTGGCGGGATGTCTCGGTGTATCGGAGTCCTTCTCATACACAACGGTTCCGCTTTTTACCTCCATTAAGACGACGCTTGGAGCAGAGAGTGCCAGACTGTCCGAAGAACGGCTCTCTTTTGCGGTTTCCTTTTTGGATTCGTATGTAATTTGCTGCGGGGCTGCAAAGCAGCTTAAAAGCAGGGCAGGAGAGAAAAATATCTGCACTGCGAGCAATATGGAAATGAATTTTTTCATAGAATACTCCTGTGATATAATCTATTCTAGTTTAATGCAAAAGCAGTACGGATATGACAAAAATCTGCGATTCATGTATAATGGATAGCAGGATAGAGAACGTTATCATAAAGCACTTACGAAAAAAGGAGAACTTCATGTTAAAAAAGATAAAAGCGGTACTTGCCGCCGCAGCCTCCTATGTGATCTGGCAAAAGTGGGAGTTGTCAAAGTTTAAAGTGACCACCTATGAACTTCATACCCCGAAAATAAAAAGAACGCTCAACATCGCGGTCGTTGCGGATCTGCACGCCCATGTTTACGGCAGGGACAACGAGATTCTGTTTCAAACGATAAAAGAACAGAAGCCCGATGTCATACTGGTTCCAGGAGATATGATCATCAGCAAATATACAGAAACCTATGAGATTGCATATCAGGCATTCAAAGAGCTTGTGAGGATCGCACCGGTCTATTTTTCTTACGGAAATCATGAAAGCCGTGTGTGCAGGGTTTCGGTGCGTCAGACAAAAGCGTATCTGGAATACGAAAAGAAAGTACGCCGTTTAGGGGTACATTTTCTTACCAATGAGACAGAGCTGATCGAGGTACGCGGACAAAAGATCGCTCTCAGCGGTCTGGAGGTTCCGCTCAAGTGCTATACAAAAGGGGAGAACGTCCCTATGCCAAAGCATTTTCTGGAAAAAACATTCGGAAAATTGGACAAAACATATCTGAACATTTTGATGGCACATAATCCGATGTACGCCGAAGATTATGCAGCGTGGGGAGCGGACATCAGTGTATGCGGACATACACACGGAGGCCTTGTGAGGATTCCGGGCTTCGGAAGTGTGATCTCACCGCAGCTTACCCCGTTTCCGAAATATGACGGAGGGTTTTATCAGGTCAACGGAAAAAACATCTGCGTGAGCAAAGGGCTTGGAACACATACTTTTCATATCCGGATTTTTGACCGTGCGGAGGTTGTGATGTTGAAAATAAATTGACACTTTTTTGAAAGTGCAAAGAAAAACACAAAATGTAGTAAAGACACTTGCTTTTTGCCACCATATCATGTAAAATACTACCATGTTTGCAGTTGAAATGGGTGGATTCTGCCCATAAACACAGGCGAGACAGGGGTTCATCTATGGAAATGACAGTAAAATTACAGGTGTTTGAAGGTCCGTTGGACTTACTGTTACATCTGTTAGACAAGAACAAAGTGAATATTTATGATATTCCGATTGTGGAGATTACCAGACAGTACATGGAATACATTCAGGAGATGCGCAAGCACGATTTGAACGTAGTCAGTGAATTTCTGGTGATGGCGGCAACGCTTTTGGATATCAAGTCCAAAATGCTTCTTCCAAAACAGGAGAGTGAGGAAGAGGAGGAAGATCCGAGAGCAGAGCTGGTACAACAGCTGTTGGAATATAAGATGTACAAGTGCATTTCCTACGAACTCAAAGACAGACAGATGGACGCCGAAAAATTCCTGTTCAAAGAGCCGACGATCCCACCAGAGGTGGCAGCGTACGAAGAGCCGATTGATCTGGATGAGCTTGTGGCAGACACGACATTGGCAAAATTAAACGAGATTTTTCAATCCATGATGAAACGGCAGGTTGATAAGATCGATCCGGTGCGTTCCAAGTTCGGCAAGATTGAAAAAGAAGAGGTATCTTTGACGGATACCCTGCTTCATTTAGAAGAATATGCAAGAACACATCAGCGGTTCAGCTTTCGCAATTTACTTGAATCCAAGAGCAGCAAGATGGAGATTATCGTGAACTTTCTTGCAATCCTGGAATTGATGAAATTGGGAAAAATAAATATTACACAAGATCGCATTTTTGATGACATCAGCATAGAATCAAAAATCGCGGCATAAGGTGGTTTACGACATGAATTACGAGGCAATCATCGAGGCGATTCTTTTCACGATGGGTGATTCGGTGGAACTTTCCAAATTAGCGGAAGTTCTCGAATTGGGAAAAGAAGAGACCAAAGAGAAGATAGAAGCATTAAAAACAAAATACGAACAGGAAGACCGAGGGATTACGATTACAGAGCTTGACGGTGCATATCAGATGTGTACCAGACCGCAGATGTATGAATATCTTATCAAGATCGCAAAACAGCCAAAGAGATATGCTTTGACGGATGTATTACTGGAAACACTCTCCATCATCGCATACAAGCAGCCGATTACAAAGGCGGAGATCACAAAGATACGAGGCGTTTCAAGTGACCATGCGGTGAGCAAACTGGTAGAATACAATCTGGTTTGTGAGCTGGGAAGACTGGACGCACCGGGAAGACCGCTTTTATTCGGAACAACAGAAGAATTTCTAAGAAGTTTTGGTGTGCATTCGATTGATGAGCTTCCGATCTTAAACGCAGATCAGCTGGAGACCTTCAAAAAAGAAGCTGAAGAAGAAATGCAAATGAAAATGGATATCTAAGGAACAGTTCAAGAGGACTGTTCCTTTTTTGTCAAAAATTTCACAAATTAACGAATGGAGGAGAAAGATGGAAAAAAGGTTAAAAGTAGAACAACAAAACCGAAAAGATTCCGCAACACAATTATTAATGAGGGAGTTTGAGCAGCGAATTGTCGCCAGCCCTCCTGGGGTTTGTCCGATTGATATGCAGCTTTCTTTCTTAAGAGTCTGTCATGCACAGTCCTGTGGCAAATGTGTACCATGCCGTGTCGGCTTGGGACAGCTCGCAAATTTGTTGGAGGATGTGTTAGAAAATAGAGCTACACTGAAAACATTGGATTTGATCAAGGAGACCGCACGTAACATTCAGCACACTGCGGATTGTGCCATCGGATTTGAGGCGGCACGTATGATCCGTGTGGGCCTGGAGGCAGCGGAGGATGATTATCTGTCCCACATCAAAGATCACAGATGTACCGCCTCCTTTGAACAGCCGATTCCTTGTGTAACGCTTTGTCCTGCAAAGGTAGATATTCCGGGATACATAGCATTGGTAGGAGAGGAACGTTACGAGGATGCAATCCGTTTGATCCGAAAAGACAATCCGTTCCCGACAGCGTGTGCTTTGATCTGCGAACATCCTTGTGAGGCGAGATGCCGCAGAAATATGATTGACAGCTCTGTAAATATCCGCGGTCTGAAACGATTTGCGGTAGAGCAGATCCACGCGGACAAAGTAGCTGTGCCGAAGTGTGAACCGTCTACCGGAAAACGTGTGGCGATCATCGGTGCGGGACCGAGTGGTCTGACAACGGCATACTATTTACAGCTTATGGGACATCAGACAACCGTTTTTGAGGAAAAAGAGCAGGCAGGCGGAATGCTTCGCTACGGAATACCGAATTACCGTTTTCCGAGAGAACGTCTGCAAGAGGATATAGACGCCATTCTTTCTACCGGCGTTACCTTAAAATGCAACACAAAAGTAGGAACAGACATTACCTTTGAGCAGTTAAGAAGCGAGTATGATGCAATCTATCTTGCAATCGGAGCTCATAAGAACAAAAAATTTGATGTTGAGGGTGTTGACAGCAATGGTGTTATCTCCGCAGTAGAAATGCTTCGTAAGATTGGATACGGAGAGTACCCTGATTTCAGCGGAAAGAGCGTTGTCGTGATCGGCGGCGGAAATGTTGCGATGGATTGTGCAAGAACTGCTATTCGCTGCAAAGCGGAGAAAGTAAGCGTTGTATACAGAAGACGTCAGAAAGACATGACGGCATTAGAGGCGGAAATCGAAGGAACGATTGCAGAGGGAGTAGAACTTCTGACATTGGAAGCACCGCTTCATTTTGAGGCAGATGAGAATGGTCAGTTAAAGGCTCTGTGGGTACAGCCACAGATCAGCGGGGCTTACGATAAAGAAGGACGTCCGAGTCCGAACAAGGCGAAAAAATCCGAAGAGCGTCTGGATTGTGATGTTGCATTGGTCGCAATCGGCCAGGACATTGATTCTGATTACTTTGCAAATGAGGGCATTCCGGTTAAACGCGGAAGGATCATGGCAGACGAATACGGAATCGTGCAGGATACCGAGGGCGTCTTTGCCGGAGGCGACTGTGTATCCGGTCCGGCAACGGTCATCAAAGCGATTGCGGCAGGAAAAGCGGCTGCGGCAAACATTGACGAATATCTTGGATTCCACCACGAAATCTCCTGTGATGTCGAGATTCCGCAGGCAGTCTTAAAAGACAAGGTACAAAGCGGAAGAATTCATTTGACCGAGCGGGAAGCCTGCGTGAGAAAGAACGACTTTATCGGAGTGGAAAAATCCATGAGTTTAGAAGAAGCACAAAGAGAATCCAACAGATGTTTAAGATGTGATCATTTCGGATGTGCAGCGTTTAGAGGAGGACGAGAGGAAGTATGGTAAAATTAACAATTGATAATATAGAGATAGAAGTAAATAAGGGAACGACCATTTTAGAAGCCGCAAAACAGGCGGGGATCAAGATACCGACACTCTGCTATTTAAAAGGACTCAACGAAATCGGCGCGTGTCGTGTCTGTCTGGTAGAGATTGTCGGAAGAGAGACCTTAGCGGCATCCTGTAATACGTTAGTCGAAGAGGGAATGCAGATTTACACCAACAGCAAAAAGGTCATGAATGCAAGAAGAACCAACGTGGAGCTGATTCTTTCCCAGCACGATTACCGCTGCGCAACCTGCGTAAAGAGCGGAAACTGTTCCTTGCAGAAATTGGCAAATGACTTGGATATTTTGGAAGTTCCGTTTAAGGAAGAGTGTGAAAAAAGGGAATGGGATATGAACTTCCCGTTGATCTGGGATTCCAAAAAATGTATCAAATGTATGCGCTGTGTACAGGTGTGTGACAAGATTCAGGGATTAAATATCTGGGATATTGTCGACACCGGAAAACGCACCAGTGTCGGAGTTAAAAACAGAAAATCCATCGCGGATGCAGGCTGTGCGATCTGCGGTCAGTGTATCACCCACTGTCCGGTCGGTGCATTGCGTGAGCGTGACGATTTAAACGAGCTGGTTTATGCAATCTATGACAAAAAGAAAATCGTTGTCGCACAGATCGCACCTGCCGTACGTGCGGCATGGGGAGAGGGACTCGGAATTGACAAAGAGTTTGCAACCGAGAAGCGTCTGGTTGCGGCACTGAAAAAAATCGGCATTGACTATGTCTTTGATACGAATTTTACGGCAGACCTCACCATCATGGAGGAGGCAAACGAGTTTTTGGAACGATTTACACACAGGGAGGATTACAAATTCCCGATGTTTACCTCCTGCTGTCCGGGCTGGGTTCGTTTCCTCAAATACGAATACCCAGATATGGTTGACAATCTTTCTACCGCAAAATCACCGCAGCAGATGTTCGGTGCGATCACAAAAACCTATTATGCGGATATCTTAGGCGTAGAACCGGAGGATATTTACTGTCTTTCTATCATGCCTTGTACCGCAAAGAAATACGAGAGCAAGATGAGCTGCATGGATGTGACCGGAACAGGTCCGGATGTCGATTCCGTTATCACGACAAGAGAAGTGGATCGTTTGATCCGTGCGGAGCATATTCAGTTAGAGTATCTGGAGGAGGAAGAATTTGACGAGCCTTTAGGCTGCGGAACGGGAGCGGCTGTCATCTTCGGTGCAACCGGAGGCGTTATGGAAGCTGCACTCAGAAGTGCATCTTACTTCCTCACAGGAGAAAATCCGGATGCGGACGCATTTCAGGTAGTAAGAGGTCAGGACGGTATCAAAGAGGCAGAAGTGGAAATTGCCGGAAATAAGATTAAAGCGGCTGTGGTAAGCGGACTCGGAAATACCAGAAAACTCATGGAACGCATACGAAACGGCGAGGCAGAGTATGACTTTGTCGAGGTAATGGCGTGTCCGGGCGGCTGTGCAGGCGGCGGCGGACAGCCGATCCACGACAATCTGGAATTGGCAGAGGAGCGTGCCGGCGTGCTTTATGAGTTAGATGCGAACAATGAACTTCGTTTTTCACATGAAAATCCGGTAGTTAAGAAACTGTATGAGGATTTCTTGGAAAAACCGTTATCGCACAAATCGCATGAACTCTTACATACTGACCATTCTCTCGGCATATAGTAAAGGTAAAAGTCCCGAAAGAATGAATTGACAAGTGAAATATCAAAAAACATTTATTTTATTATTCTTATGTGTGAGTCTGTTTTTCTGTGATATACAGGTAATGGCAAAAAACAAAGGGAACCGGGAAGAAAATAAAAAAGAGACCGAACTTCCGCTGTATGCAAAATCCGCTGTTTTGATCGACGCGGACAGCGGAAGGGTTCTCTACGGAAAAGACGAGGAAACCTTTTTGCCAAACGCCAGTACCACAAAAATCATGACCTGCATTCTTGCAATAGAAAGCGGCAAACTGGAGGACACGGTAACGGTCAGCAGTTATGCCGCTTCTATGCCTAAAGTACACCTCGGTATGAGTGCCAAGGACACTTACAGGCTAAAAGATCTGCTTTATTCCCTTATGTTGGAATCGCACAATGATTCCGCGGTTGCCATCGCCGAGTACGTCGGAGGAGATGTCGAAAAATTTGCGGATATGATGAATCAGAAAGCAAAAGAAATGGGATGTCAAAACACGCATTTTATCACCCCAAACGGCTTAGACAAAAAGGACGAGATCAGTCAGCACGGAACCACCGCAAAAGACCTCGCTCTCATCATGCGTTATTGTATCCAAAACGAAACCTTTTTGGAAATTACAAGGACGCCGCAGTACAGCTTTTCCAATCTCGAGGGAACGAAACATCACAGTTGTACCAACCACAATGCGTTTTTGCAGATGATGGAGGGAGCGTTATCGGGAAAAACCGGATTTACGAATGATGCGGGATACTGTTATGTCGGAGCACTGACGCGGGATGAGAGAACCTACATTGTCGCACTTCTGGCATGCGGCTGGCCGAACAACAAAACTTACAAATGGAAAGATACACAGACTTTGATGAACTACGGGCTGGAAAACTATGGAAAAGTCCTGATCAAAGTAGAAAAGAATCTGGATGCACTTCCCGTAAGCAATGCCGCGGATGAAAACTACAATGCAGACAGGAGGGTACTCATGCCGGTGGAAATCGCAGGAAAAGATATTCGTGTGCTAAAATCCGACAGCGAAAAAGTGACCGTCAGATACACCGGAAAGAAAGTGTTAAAAGCACCGATCCAAAAGGGCGTGGTCGTCGGAAATGCCGAGTACTATGTCGGCAGCACAAAAGTGGCGTCGTATCCGCTTGTCACAACCGAAAATGTGAGTCAGAGAACCCCGAAATGGTACCTGCTCTGCGTATGGAAAAATTACATTTTTACATAATTTTAGCGGAATTTTAACAAATATAAAAAGAATCATAAAAATGGTGAAATTTTTAACAAATTACTATTGAAAAATTGTTGTAAAAGTACTAAAATTAGCCTAGCGCAATTTTTTAAAAATTCAATATATAGATGGAGGGCTAATAAATGAGTAGCACAAAAAATAGCTTAGCAATGCAAAGAATTGCCAAGTTACTGGATGAGAACAGTTTTGTAGAGTTAGGTTCTCTTGTAACTGCACGAAGCACAGATTTTAATCTGACCGCAGAGGAAACCCCATCTGACGGAGTTATCACAGGTCATGGTTTGATCGACGACAATTTGGTTTTTGTTTACAGTCAGGACGCTTCCGTTTTAGGCGGAACGATCGGCGAAATGCATGCCAAAAAGATTGCTTCAGTTTATGACATGGCAATGAAAATGGGAGCACCGGTTATCGGTCTTTTGGACTGCGCCGGCGTGCGTTTACAGGAGTCCGTAGACGCATTGGAGGGAATCGGTCAGAGTTATGCACAACAGACCGCAGCTTCCGGAGTAGTACCGCAGATCAGTGCCGTATTCGGTAACTGCGGAGGAGGACTTGCAGTTATTCCTGCTTTATGTGATTTTGCATACATGGAAGCGGACAAAGGAAGACTGTTTGTAAATTCACCGGATGCCATCGAGGGCAACAGCGTATCCGCATGTGATACCGCAAGCGCCGCATTCCAGAGTGAAAACACAGGAATAATCGATGCAGTCGGAACAGAGGACGAAGTTCTCGGAAATATCCGCGAATTGGTTGCAATGCTTCCGGGCTGCAACGAGGAGAGCGGACGTGTCGATGAATGCACAGACGACTTAAACCGTGGCTGTGAGAGCATGGATACCATGAGAAAAGATCCGAGATATGTATTGGCAGAGATGGCAGATAACCGCATCTTTGTTGAAACCAAAAAAGATTTTGCAAAAGAGATGGTAACCGGATTTATCAAATTAAACGGTATCACCATCGGAGCAATCGGCAACGGCGAGAACGCTTTAACAGTAGGCGGATGTGAGAAAGCAGCTGAGTTTGTTCAGTATTGCGACGCTTTCGACGTTCCGGTTCTGTCTTTGACAAATACCGTAGGTTTTGAGGCAGCAAAATGTGCCGAGGCACACCTTGCAAAAGCACTGGCACGTCTTACCGCAGCACTTGCAAGTGCAACAACCGCAAAGATCAACCTGATCACAGGAGACGCATTCGGAACATCTTATGTAATGATGAACTCCAAGTCAATCGGTGCCGATCTGGTTTACGCATGGCCGGGAAGCAAAGTCGGTATGATGGATGCACACCTTGCCGCAAAGATTATGTATGCAGATGCATCGGCAGATGTATTAGATGAGAAAGCAAAAGAATACGAAGCATTACAGTCAAATGTGGAATCCGCAGCAAGAAGAGGTTATATCGACCTGATCATAGATCCGATAGATACCAGAAAATATCTGATTGCAGGATTTGAAATGCTTTTTACAAAAAAAGTTGAAGGACCGATGAAAAAACACGGAACAAAATAGAAAGGTGAAGTTTATGAAGAAGAAATTATTGCTGATTTTAAGTATGTGTCTTGTGATACTGGGACTTACAGCATGCCAGCAAACGGATCCGAAAGACGTTGACTACAATGGATATTCTTACGATCAGTTGAAAAATGTGACACAGAATACCGTTGCAACCTTACTCGAAATACCGGAAAACCAGATGGATATGTATAAAGAGAGTGAGGACGAGCTGACAGCAAATCTTGTCACCAGATGGCAGGATGCAATAAGTTCCGATGTTGGTGATTATGTGGGACTTTCTGATTTCACAATCACAAAATCAGGAAAGACATTGACCTGCGAGCAGGTAATCAAATTTGAAAACCGTGACGTAGTATTAACCTATGTATACACTTACTACAACATGGAAGTAGAAGATGTGAACGTGGACTTGGTTTACACATTAGGCGAGAAGATGAGCAAAGCGGGTATGAATACCCTGATGGGAATGGGAACCGTATTTGTCGTATTGATCTTGATCAGCTTATGTATTTCTGCATTTAAGATTTTCCCATATCTTGAGAAAAAACGCGCAGCAAAAACAACCGAGGCGGCATCTGATAAAAAAGAGTTTGTACAGCAGATTGAAAAACGCGAGCAGCAGGAGGACAATCAGGAACTCATTGCGGTAATCGCAGCAGCAATCGCAGCGTCCAGCGGAACTTCTACAGACGACTTTGTAGTTCGTTCCATTAAGAGAAGATATTAATCGCATATTAGGAGGATATTTAAGATGAAGAGTTATACAATTACCGTAAATGGAAATGTTTATGATGTTACTGTAGAAGAGACAGGTGCAAGCGCACCGGTTGCAGCCCCTAGAGCAGCAGCACCGGCAGCAGCGGCTCCGGCACAGGCAGCTCCGGCAGCATCCGCAGGTGCAGGAAGCGTTAAGATCGAAGCAGGTGCAGCCGGAAAAGTTGTCGGCATTGATGCACCGGTTGGAACTGCTGTAAAGAAAGGTGACGCAGTAGTTACTTTAGAGATTATGAAAATGGAGACACCGGTTGTTGCAACAGAAGACGGAACCGTTGCAAGCATTGATGTAACCGTAGGACAGGCAGTAGAAGCAGGTGCTTTACTCGCTACCTTGAATTAATAAGCAGGAGGACGAATTATGAGCTACGTAGGAGAAACAATGTCAAACCTCCTGCATCAGACAGCATTTTTGAATCTGACATGGGGTAACTTTGTCATGATTGCAGTTGCTTTTCTTTTCCTTTTCTTGGCGATCAAGAAAGGCTATGAGCCGTTG
>CAKRJK010000007.1 GCA_934351705.1 uncultured Lachnospiraceae bacterium | reverse complement strand
CTTTCGTACTGATTTAAGTATATCAGATTCATTAAAAACTGTCCGAAAAAGTGTCTTAATTTATGAGACCATTATACTAATGAAGAATATAGTGGTGACAAAACGGCAAATGATATGGCAGGTGCTGTAATACGTAAATTTCTCTCCCGGGACATCGGGTGGTTGGATGAAGAAATTGATGATGCTACTTACGAAAAACAAATCGTCATGACAGAAAACGGAATTGCATTGGCAGAGTTCTTAAATCAGCTGGAAAAGCCGGAAAAGGAAGAGTTTTCCAGTTATATTTATAATATTTATAACACTTTAAACAATCCAGAACAATGGCGAGAGAATCCTTATGTAAACGGCATCAAAAACATTAATAAAAATGCTCGTCAACTATCGAAAGCATTAAAAAAGCTGTCTACTTTTATCCGCACAATTATTGAAAAAATGGTACAGGAGAAAACATTGGAAAGTCTGACAGAGAATATTCTGGAGTATTGCGAGGGTAACTTTATTCGGGAATATTCGAGATTGACTAAGCAGCAGAATATACATATCTATCGTATGTTTATTAAGTCAAGACTGGATGGTATGATTACAGATGAAGCAGGTTTTGAGAAAATAGTGGAAGACTGTGTGAGGGAAGAAGGACTTAATTATGGAGAAGCTCAGGATGCAGTGCTAGATATGATTCAGGCAACGAAGCGCTTCCTTGTGGAAGATTATGACCAAATTATGAGAGATATCAAACATAAAATAAATGTTTATCTTCAAATTGCAGTAGGAAGAGCCAGATTCATACGGAATCGTGAACATGATATTCGCGGCAATGTGGAGCGGACGATGCGCTATATTATGGAAGAATTAGCAGACCTTTCTATGAAAGATAATCTACCGGAGGAGATGAATTCCCTGTTCACGATGGATAGACATGAGTTCATAGACGAGGGTTCTATTCGTTATCCTCGGAAAAATCAGATCATCAAAGAACCGGTGGTAACAGAAATTGAGGAAATGACAGAGGAAGCATTGCAGGCAGCAAAAGAGGCACAGCAGAGAGAGGCGTATAATCCATATTCCAGTGAGTTGATGAAATTATATCTGGAAAAGGAAATGGGAGATAGCAGGTGTATTGTAAGCGAGGAATTACCGTTAAAAAGTAAAAATGATATGCTGGCGAATCTTTCTTCCATTGCCTATGCAAAGGATAACGGATTTTACATTGAAGTGCTGGATGGCTATTATGAAGCGAATGACATGATTTTGCGGCGGTTTAAGATTACAAGGGAGGAACCCAAATGAGTATAGATACTTCATGGAATGACCTTACTTCATTGGAAAAGGATTTGTTTCAAAGAAGTTGCCGTAAGCTTTTAAAGCAGACATTTATTGTCCGTGATAAAGATGAGGAGAACAAGAAATTATATTTTTTCACAGCAAAGAGACCAGATATCTTTACACAGTATTTTTCTTTTATTGGTTTTGATATTGTGATTGACCGCGAAAATGGTGTAGTGATGCTTAGAAACTGTGCAGATTTCGGGGAGAATGGAAAAATTCAGGCAAACAGACTGGCCTTGAGAAAGGCAGAAAGTATGGTTCTGTGCTGTCTGTGGACTTTATATGCTGATCGTTTGCGGAGTGGCAGCCTGGCACAAACCATTCTGATTTCTATGACAGACTTGAGATTTTCGTTGGAAAAGTATGGGATGAAAGAACCGTTAGATAAAACAGTAATGACAAATATATTAAATCTGTTTTCCAAGTATAATCTTGTTGATGTCAATGGAAAAATCGGGGAGGCGGATTGTCTGATTCGGTTGTATGCTTCTCTGCAGTTTGCACTGGATAGTGAAGAATTTAAAAATTTTGTGGAAGCGACAGAAAAGCGAATGTTGGAAAAGGATGGAGAAAAAGTGGAGGACACGGAGGAGGATACTGGAGATGATGCAGAATAGAAAAACTGCTACAAAATTATTACTGATTCAATGGTCCCGCTTTCAGCGAGAGTCGATCCAACTAGGAGGCTCCACCCTTTTTACCGGAGTAAACGGAAGCGGTAAATCTACCATCCTGGATGCTATGACCTATCTGCTTACTGGAAATACGCAATTCAATAAAGCAGCTAAGGACAGGGACAGAACAGTAAAGGGATATGTGAGAGGGGATACAAAAAGTAACGGTTCTATGCGATATCTTCGTCAGGGGCAGATCATCAGTTATGTGGCAATGGAATTTTGGTCACCGGTAGAACAGGAGAAGATTGTAATCGGTGTATGTATCGAATCACCTGATGAGGTCTCTTCGCCGACCAGCAACTGGTTTATTTGCAGAAATGCTGTTATGGAGGATATCAACTTTGCAAGCGTTGAAGGAAAGAATTTATATGTTACCCCGAAAAGTTTATTGCAGGTGAAAGGTACACGGTTGAGTTCCAAACAATTTATGGGAAAAGAAAAGGGGACAGAACAGATTGCCAGAACACTTGGTTTGCGTTGTGATGTGAATAAATATCGTTCCAAATTAGTTAAAATGATGGCGTTCAACCCGGAAAATAATATTGACCAGTTTATTGCAGAATGTGTTCTGGAACCCGGAAAGGTAAATTCACTGAAGGAGCTTCGCCAACAGAGAGAGCAATTTGAGCATATCAAAAAGATATACGAAGATTTGCGGGATGGAAAAGAAAAGCTGGAGGAGGTAGAAAAGAAAACACAGGATTATGAAAGCAAAAAGCGAAATCTGGATATTCGCGAGATGCTTTTGAAGTACCAGAATTTTAGAGAAAAACAGAAAGAAAAAGAAGATATTCAGTTTCGCCTGAAAGTTCTGGAAAAAACGATGGGAGATTTGAAAAAACAGAAAGAAAATGTGCAGGAACAATTTGAAGTAGCCAGAAAAAGGTTAACGATTGCAGAAAGCAATGATGTATTTCAGGGGATGCAGACATCAATACAGAATCTTGAACATCTGATAAATACGGTACAGATCAGAATCAAGCAGAAAGAAGAATATCTTGCAAAGCTGTTGCGATTCCAGAGAGCCCTGTCTGCAGAGCTGTCCTGGACATTAGAAAATTTGGACGAAGATTCTACCAAATATCTGTTGCATATTGCGGAAGAGGGCTATGCAATAGAAAAGAAGCGGAAAGAACTGATTGCCTACTTTGAGCGTATGGCAAAGAGACAGGAAGGTCTGGGAACGGAAAAGGTTCACCTGACAGACGAGGTAGAGGCTATAAAGCAGGAACTTGCCAGACTGGAACAACAGCTAAAAGTGCTGGAATCGAATCGGGTAATATATCCGGAAGAAATTGTGCGGGCAAAACAGATAATCAAAGAGGAATTTGCCAAGAAGGGAATTGTCACAGATGTCCGCATTTTTGCAGAACTGGTACAGAAAGTAAGGGATGTGTCCTGGAGGAAGGCAATTGAGACCTTTTTAGGACGCAAAAGATTCTATATCATAGTGGACGGGCAGTATTGTCAAGACGCAATGAGGGTTCTGCAGGATAAGAGATTATATGCAGCCAACGTGGTTATTACTGATAAGCTGCCGGATTCAGAAATAATAATTGGATCTGCGGCAGAGCAATTGATAATACCGAATGTATATGCAAGGAGATATGCAAACTATTTGCTAAATCGAATTCACTTGTGCGACTCGCTGGAAGAACTGCATGAATATCCCAAAGGCGGATTGATGAAGGATGGAATGCTGGCAAAAAGCTATTCTGTGGCTTGCATGAACATGAAAAACACTCAGATTTGTCTGGGGCAGGATGCCATTGAATTGCAGAAAAAAGCAGTTCTTGCGCAGAAAAATGGCAAACAGGAGGAATGGAAGGGAAAATTAGACGAACTGGGAAGAACAAATACAAAACTAAACTCCTTGAAAGGTATAGATTTTGTATTGGAAAACTACCATTTGGAGACACCGGAACTGCTTTCTGAAAGTTATGCAGAAAAGAAGCATTATGAAGATAATTTGAAACAGATAAAGCAGAACCCTGAATTTCTCTCCGTGCTTCAGGAACAACAGGATGCCAGAACGGCATATGATGAAGCTGCAAAAAAGAATACAGCAGTTGACCGGCAAATTGGTTCGACAAACAATGAATGGGAGGCGGAAAAGAATCGACAGAAAAATATTTCTGGTGAAATTTATAGTGCGAAGAACGCTTACGACGAAATCAGGATATTGCATTTGGAATTGGAAGCGCCGATGCTGGAAGAATATGAGAAACTCTATGCAAAGCGCGGTGAAGTAAGGGTTCTTACAGATAAGACCGTACAAAACATGCGGGCAGAACTGGATACTTGCATCAAAACCCTGGAAAACGCACAGTTGGAATACTGCAAGATATCTGAGATCGATATTAATAAACGGGGAGTTGGATATATTCCCTTTTATCGGGAGGAGTACCGTAATATTGCAAATGTTAAAATTGAGGATGCTCATAGCCGTCTGATTGAACAGGCCCAGAAACTGGAAAGTGCTTTTATGAATGACTTTGTTGCAGAAATCAACGAGACAATCGGAGAGGCGAGACGAGAGATTGATGCGATTAACCGGGAACTGAAACAAATTCCATTCGGACAGGATACCTATAAATTCAAAATGGAAGAAAAACCGGAACGGATTTTGTTTTTTCGTATCTGCAAAAAGCTGCAAAATTATATGGATTCTCCGGAAGTATACATGAATTCAAACCGTGATGATGAGGAAATGGAACAGGATATTCAGGAATTCATGAATATGATTCTCAGCGAAGAAGACGAGAAAGAATATACAGATTACAGGAAGTATTTTACCTATGATATGGAGATTACTAGCAGGCAGGGAGAGGAAGAGGTTACGGCGGACCTTTCTAAAAAACAGGGTTCGGCATCCAATGGAGAAAAACAGACTCCCTATTTTATCATTTTGGCGGCAAGCCTGCTTCAGTGTTATCCCAGACGAAATTGCTGTGCACGGCTGGCGTTTATTGATGAGGCTTTTTCTGCGCTTTCCAGAGAACGAATCGAGCAGATGGTAAAGTATTTAGAGGAAAATGATTTTCAGGTAATCTATGCCGCACCGCCTGAAAAAATCAGTAGTATCGGTCAGTATATTCAGTCGACGGTCAGTCTGGTTACTACAGGACGCTATACAAGGGCAGTGGAGGGATTGGTGAAAATAAATGAATTTAACATCTAATCAGAGAAAAGCTTTGGATGCCTTGTTGGATAAATATGAAAAAAGCAAAACATACAAAGGAACAAATTTGGTTACACAAAGTTTTGCAGTAGATCCGACAGCTGTCTGGAGGGAATATACCTCTGACTTTGCGGATGTCGAGCAAATAAACGATTTTGAAACAGATATGGAGTGTCTGGAAAAACAGGACCTGCTGATAGTTAGGAGAGAGGAAGGAGAAATAAAGAGGCTTATTGCCTGCAAAGAACGAATTCCAGAGTATTATGATATTCTACAGAGAAAACCAAGGAAAGATGAGGTGCAGGAACAAATTGACTTTTACAGGATGTGGAGTGAAAAAGGAAATATGTTGATTACTTCCTATTGTCAGGAACAGATAGAACGCATTTCTTCTGGAAAGAAGGCTGACAATACGTTGGATATAGCGGAAAAACTTTTACAGTTATTGAGTTATCTGTTGACCAATAAGGAAGAATTAATGGAAAGGGAGTTGTCTATAATAATATTTTCTGACAGCAAAACGTTTCAAAAGAAATATCGTGCTAAAGTTTGTAGGTTACTATGTAGATACATGGAATTTGAAAGCAAATTAGAGGGTATCGATAATGTCAGAGAGCGTGAAAAAGTCATCCTTGAAGAATTTAACATATATGCCAATCCATCTTATGTTTATCTCAAGGGAAAAGTAAGTATTGGTTTGAAGAATGGAGAGCATTTGATAATCGGAGAGGCTCCACTTGCTCTGTCCGCAGAGCTTATGGAAGAGATTACATCCATTACGGTGGAAAGCCGTAAAATTGTTACAGTGGAAAATTTAACTTCTTTTCATCGTGTAAATGTTCCGGGAAATACGTATATTTACTTGGCAGGATATCATAACACAGTGAAACAGTCCCTAATTAAACGGATCGCGGAAGAAAATCCCGGTAAAGAATGGTTTCATTTTGGAGATATTGATCCGGATGGATTTTATATTTTAGAACATTTAAAACATGGTACAGGGATTGACATTATTCCTCTTTTAATGGGGAGTGAGCAGTTGGAAGTTTATAAAAAATACTGCAAACCATTAAATGAAAATGATTTGGCAAAGGCGAATAACCTGATTCAAAAAGGTTGTTATGTGAATGTATTGCAGTATATGTTGCGCTATAACTGTAAACTGGAGCAGGAAATTGTAAGTCTTCATGGTAACAGATCGCTGTAATGGGGTGGTAATTGGAAACTGAAATCTAAAGACTGACGCCGCCTTGGCAAGAGGCTCAAGATGCTTGAAAAAATAGTTTGGTAATGTGCGGAAATGTATTTATTCGTCATTGCTTTTGTTTTTTACAAACAGGATGCGAATATAGGGAGCATAATGTTAAAATGTAAAAAAATATTTTACAACCCATTGATAATTCCTCTTTTTCTACATATAATAAGAGTGAGGTAAGAGAAGGAGGTCATCGCAATGAAGTTTGATGAATTATTTGAACAGAGAAGTCTGGTGGCTTCAAAGTTAAAAGATTGTATTAGAGATATGGGTTATACAAAAGTTTCCTTTGCATTGAAAGCAGATATTTCACGTCCAACACTAGATAAGCTGTTAAATGGTAGTATAGATAATAAGAGTTCTTTTGATCGTCATTTGCAGAAAATATTAAAGCTTCTTAACATGACTGTGGATGATTTGATGCTATATCATTCGGTTCCAACAAAGATTGCTACAGCGACCGTGTTTTCACAAAACGCACCGATGAACCATAAAATGAGCGATACAGCAAAGAAACAATATAATTTGCTTCTTGATGTTATCGATTTATGTGCAATTTATTATTAAGGAAGTTGATTATATGAGTGAATTAATTACTGCCCAAAATCTGGATTTTGTAATAAAAAAGAATCGTGAGATTAAGGAAGAAGTATCAGCACAGGCAATTAAGCTTCAGACAAATCCATCAATAATGAAAGTAGCATCAGCTCCTCAACTTGCGCTATTAATCCTGCAGGGATTCGGACTGATCCAAATGCCTATAGAGGACAAATTTTGGAGTGGGGCAATATTTGTTAAGGATGGAAAGCTTATTCCTGTTGTAAATACTTCTCTGCCAAGAGCAAATCAGTATTTTGCAGCATGGCATGAAATATATCATTTGATATTTGATAAAGTATCATTTGATCATTTCATCGAGGCTGACAATACACTAGAGGAGAGAAAAGCAGAGTATTTTGCTGCATGTATGCTTTTGAATGGTGTTAACAGATATTTTACGGAACTGCCAGAAATGGATTTTGTTTCGAAGATCTTTTATTGTATGTCGATATTTCAGGCACCATACAAAGCGGTGTTGGTCTCGTTGTATGAATATGCCGTTCAAAGTGAAAATGAAAAGCTTTGCGGAAGAATAAAAGAAGCGTTTGATCTTCAGTTTGAGGATTTGCCAAACAGATTCAGAATGTTGGGATTGGATGATAGCTTAGTAAGCCCTTCCTACGTTATCAATACATCTTCTTTACAAGAGAGAATAAAGAGAATGAGAGTTGTAAATCCCGAACTTAATTATCACAAGGACAATGAAGAGTATTTGATGAACATTATGACAGAAATAGCTATGATAACGAGGAGAAGTGAATGATAGAAATAGCTAGGCTCTCAAAAATAGATGATAAAAGACATATTGCTCTTTTAGACACCTCATCAATTTCATTTATGCAAGGATTGGATGGGAAAGGGGTACAACCGGAGTCTGTACTGAAAGATTATGATTTGATTCTTATTCCGGAATGGGTATTAACTGAAATAAATGATGCTCCGGGAAGAGCCAATTATGTGCAAGAGTTGATAAATCGGGGATATCCGATATACTGCATTGAAGAGGGAGCATATTCAGATTTGACAAATGGTGAAGAGGGTAACCTTTACCAGATAGTCCTTGCATCAACACGTCAGTTAGCAAGAATTAGAAGTTATTTGCGTCAGTATGTTGAAAAGGCAGATCCGCTCGATATGGATGCATATAAAGATTGGATTAAAAAGCTATATGATGAGTGGTCGATTTCAGAAGAACTGCTATCAACAGGCAGAATGAGAAAGAAAAATGCCGGTGAAGTATCAATTACAGTTTTAGCGGAGATTGTATCGTGGTATTATCCGGAGACAAAGGCATTAACTGTATATTCCCAAGATGGTGATACATATGAATTTCAGAGAAAAGCTGAGGCTGATTTAAGAGACGTATTTGCAATGAGAACGCCAGTGCCAGTTTCATACAAGAGTAATGATGCTATATTATGTCAACTTGCAAGAGATGGAAAAATTAGAATAGATAATTTAAGCGACTATAGGAAAGATGTACGTAAGATTACGTACAGTAAATCTGGAATACGATCAAATGACACTAAGTATATTGAACCGTTCACGGGTGAGACAGTAAAGCAAAGCAAGTAAGGAAAGCCCTTTAGGGTTCAGCAGGGAAATGATGTTGCGGCTGGCGAGCTTTTCGAATGGTCTTTAGACCCAGTGCCGGTAACAACTCTTTATAGGGGCAGAGCAAACCACCGGCTCAGCCGGTGGTTGTGATTATGAAATTATTTAATTATTTCGATATTTACGGCTCTTTCTCTTCCACTTATTTCATCATGCTCAAGCTCGTATACTACATCTTTGTTTAACAAGTCAGAAAAATCAATCTCTTTATTGTCGGCTGAGTGAAAGAAAATGTTATTAGGTTGTTTTGAAATGAAACCATAAAAATGATGATATTTATCCCGAGAGATTTTAATTACTGTACCTCGATAGGGAAGATCATCAAAACTCTGCGTAGGGCATATATTATCCAAAATATATTTAGTAAATTCTACGGAGTCCTTGATGCCATATTTATATGTTTCCCCTTTTGCTGTTGTCCATAAATCGACAAGCCTTGTAAATTCGGATATGGCAGAAAGGAAAGTCGTTTCAAATTTATCAGTATCGCGCAAGATGGGTAAGAGAGTATCACAGTATTTATCAATATTGTTTTCATCGTTAATTGAAAATGGTGCACTATTACACAATTCTCGGATTATCATTAGTATTTGAGCGCGATACGTTTTTAGACCTTTGTATTCAGGATATTTTTTAAATAACTGTTCTGTATTGGAATACATTAAACCTGAAACATAATAAGGTAACTTTGACTGTGTATCAATAAATATTTTATTTTTAAATTCTTGTAATAACTTAGATTCGTGTTTATGTCCTTTGTGTGGACTATTCAGAAAGATGCTAACGAAACTTTGAATTAGTATTCTAAACGTGATTTTTTCACAAGATTTAACTGTTGGGTTATCAGCAAATTGCTTTGAACGTCGTTCATAGAAGATTCTATTATCAGGATACTCTGTTGATAATGCTGAGAATAGTTCCTCTAATTCTTTGTGGAAGGTGCGGGTACATTCAAATGCCTCATCATATACTATGTTTTGGCGATTAGTTCCACGAATAACTTTATTTGTAATTTCTAAATCTCTAGTAGATATAATTTTAGCGGAGATTACAACTTTAGAAATGTCAATACCTTTTCTATATGCTCGATATAGTACGCTACAAGTCTGGCAACCATTTACAATTTGAGGATTTTTGATAGTTACCTTTCTATTACCAGGAACCATATCAGTGCATATGATGGTAATTCCATTATTCATTAGAACAAAGCTTTCAGGCTCATTTTCTATAGTGTTGAGAATGGATTCATTAATTGCTGTTTCTCCTTGGTAATCGCGAACATTGTCATTGAACAATCTTTTTCTAAGGATACCGTCTTCTGTAATTAGTAAACGCATTAGTTCATCAGCGGAGCATAAGATTATATTTGAATTATCTACATTATTTACGGCAGTTAATGAGAATGTATCGATTATGTTTATGACTGCGGAATATTGGTTTTCATTATCGTCACATAGCTTTTTGAATTTTTCAGTATCAATATAGTTGATAAATATCTCGCCATAAGAGTTGAATCGTTGAATATCATCTGAGAATTTTTTGGATA
Organism: uncultured Lachnospiraceae bacterium; assembly: GCA_934351705.1. Lineage (GTDB taxonomy): Bacteria > Bacillota > Clostridia > Lachnospirales > Lachnospiraceae > Maccoyibacter. The sequence continues at coordinate 5,938 of CAKRJK010000007.1, read as the reverse complement.
TTGCAATTATATGTTCACTCTCATTCCATGTTCCCATGACAATATAATACAATCTTATAATTGGATTTTCATTCCATAGTATCATTACCTCATTGCTCGTTAGGTATTCTTTAATCTTCAACCATTCTCGGATAGAATCATTCATTGGTTGATAATGGGTATCACTTAGAAAGTCAGTAATACCATTAATAAATTTTGCATATTCGCCAGAATCGAATTTATCTTTATATTTTGACTGAATAAAAATAAACTCAATTTCAGCAGAATTTCTAGTTGAAATAACGTCTTTGGCATCTTCAAGGGTTTCAATGAGGATACCATTCAATTTGATACAGATACCATCTATACCCATATCATTACTTCCGCCGACAGATGCAGCATCTAGTAAATCTTCACTTATACTAATTCCACCAGCTTGGTGATTGCTTAATACCATTTCGTTTGCAAATTGTTCAAAAGCAACACTATCTTTAACATTAGATATATCATGTATTTCTCTGAATTTGTTTAATTTAGCTCTTATTATTGGTTGTAGTTGCATAGTAAATACCTCCCTTTAATTTATAAGTATATCATAGAATTGTGTATTTTGCATCATATATTAGACATTAAATTATTCTCCTAAATTTTTATTTAAATTTCACTGTCCACTTTATAATATGTGGATAGACAAAGAAATGAAAAAGTGTGCCAAGTAAGGAAATAAAAGGCATAGGAAAAAGTACTGATGAGTACGAATCGGGTTTGTACCTAGATTTGTACTCATTTTACTTACCGAGATATGGTAAAATATGCGATTTTATGCTAGGATAGGTACATTAGGTTAGATGTCGTGAAAGTGTGATAAAACCTAGGAAAATAAGGATATACAAGGAAAAACGAAGATATGCAAGATAAAATAAAAGTACTTTTCATCTGCCACGGCAGAATCCGTACTTTTGTCTGAAATGCCTTAAAATCAAGACTTTGTGGGAAGTGAAAAGGAATTTGTACCCCTGTTGTACCCCTATATTTAAAGATTGTTAAACGGACTACCCTCGATAAGAAGAAAAACAAAGATTCAACCTATTTCAACAAAATTGGAATAAGTTGGATCTTTTTACATGGATAAAAATGAAAACTCAAAATTTGAAATGATTTGATTATTCGAATTGTATTTCAAGTTTCACGGGCCAAAGGATAATAAATATATTGACGATATAAACTCTGAGTTTTATAATTTAAATGCAAATGATGAATTATTAAAGAGGTATTACTATGACAATATCAGAACAAATAAAGGTGTTATGTGTGCGTACTAATATAAGTGTTGCAGAATTGGCACGAAGAATGGGAATGTCTCCTCAAAATTTAAATGCTAAGCTTAAGCGAGGAACATTTACAGTTTCTGATTTGAACCAAATTGCAGAGGCAACAGGAACAACATTTGAACGAAAATTTATACTAGATGATGGAGAAACAGTTTGATGGATAATTTTGATTTGAAAGATGTACGGGAGAAATACAAGGATAACCGAGATGTGGTTTCTTTTTTTTCTGGGGCAATGGGATTAGATATAGGCCTTGAAAAAGCTGGATTGAATGTGGTTATCGGACAGGATTTTGAACCCTCATGTGTAGAAACAATGAGAGCTAATGGACATAATGTTCTTGGCGGAGATATTAGAGAAATAAGTCCGGAGAAAATTTTGAAATTAGCGGGGTTACATATTGGTGAACCATTTATGGTGTGTGGAGGACCACCATGTCAACCATTTTCAACGGCTGGAAAAAGACTTGGAATCAATGATCCAAGGGGAAGTCTTTTTATGGATTTCATAAGAATGATAGATTACATTCGTCCTAGATTTTTTGTCATGGAAAATGTAAAAGGTATAGTATCTTCTCCATTAAAACATGTTTCTGCGAAAGAAAGGGAGAAAGATAATCCGGATCAGCAGTTGGGAACAGTTTTGGATGTTATTTTATCGGAATTTGACAAGCTGGGATATAAAACGGTTTATGGTATTTTAGATGCTGTAAATTATGGGGTTCCTCAATTTAGGGAACGTTTTGTTTTGATAGGAAGTAGAGATAATGAAGACATCTTTTTGCCAATACCAACACATTTTCAGATGCATCAAAATCCAGAGTACAGGTGGAAGACGGTCGGAGAAGTTATAAGAGATTTGGAAAGTAATCCAGGTGATTATACTCCGTTAAGTAGGGAAAGAAAAAAATATCTTCATATGGTTCCAGAAGGTGGAAATTGGAGAGATTTACCAGAAGACATAATACCGGTTGCAATGGGCGGTGCTTATAAGTCTGGAGGAGGAAAAGTGGGATTTTACCGTAGATTATCATATAATCAACCAGCACCTACAATTACAACTTCACCTGCACAAAAAGCGACAATGCTTTGTCATCCAAGGCAAGATAGACCATTGAGTATAAAAGAGTATGCAAGAATTCAGCAGTTTCCAGATGATTGGATATTTACGGGAACTACAGCCGCAAAATATAGGCAAATTGGTAATGCAGTTCCAATTGGGTTAGCAGAAGCTATTGGAAAAGCTATTATTTCAACAGCGGATAAAACAGCTGCAATAGAAACAAAGCGATTCAGGGGAACCAGTGTACACAACCGGATAAAAAATGCGATAGAATTGGGAGGTAAATCATATGTCGATTAATAATTCTTATGATGAAAAAGAGGTAGTGCAAGCAATAGCAAAATCACTGGAAATATTTTATAGTACATTGATTGAAAAAATAGATACACTCGATATCAAAAAAGTCATGAAACGGAAAAATCCATATTTGTATAGAGCGAAGGCAATGGAAAACGCATCGGAGATTGTGGAATCAGTTTTAAGTGCCTTTGTAACATCAAGTGAAGAAACCATTTTTGGTAATTGCTTTTTTGAACCGATTGCTATTGCAGTTAGCGGTGGAAATAAAGCATTAGCTGAAGGTATAGACTTGATGATACAAGATGATGAAAATAACACTATCTATGCTATTGCTGTGAAAAGTGGGCCATCCGTATTTAATGCTGATAGCAAGAAGAGACAGGAACAGAACTTTATGGCGGCGTCAAAATTGGCACAACAGGCTAAGGCAAGATACGAGGCTTATATTGGATATTGCTATGGAAAGAAGAAAGACAGCGGTAAGGGAAAGCCGAAAATGTATCAGGAATTAGCAGGTAAGCAGTTTTGGACGGAACTAACGGGAGATGAAATGTTTTATATTAAAATAATCAACTTTATGGGAACAATGCCAGAACAATACGTAGCTTCTTATAAAGAAAGTTATAATAAAGCTGCTAATAGATTGATCAGAGAATTCTCAAACAGTTTTTGTAAAGAAGATGGGGCTATTGATTGGGAAAAATTAGTGGAATTTAATTCAGGAGATTGAAAAATGTGTCTTGACACACACTAGAGGATGCTTTAAGGATATTATTAAAATAAATTTTATGTTTAATATGCATGAAGTTAATAAGTAAGAGGAAAATGCCAAAAAGTTACAATAAACAAACTTTTTTGCATTTTGTAAATATGATGACGGAAATAAAAGAATAAATAAAAACACTTGACAAATCTATATAAAAATGTAAAAGTAATATTATAAAGATGAACAGGAGGTAAAATATGCAAGGCAATAATAAAAAGTCAATTATTGAAAATCGCATATTGAATCGTAAAATTGTATATGCAATCAATAAGGCTATTTCAGATGATGTACCTCACGAAATTAGAGAAAATCATCTTGAAACTAATAATCGCCATATTTTTGCACCTGGTGATTATATTAATGAAAACCTTAGAAAACATGTAGTAAAGGATGAAGTGGAATTGTTAGCGTTTAACAGAAATGGATGGGAGGGCAGAATTCTTATTGATAAAGTTAATTGTGTGACATATACAATTTCCACACATCAAACACTTAGAAGTATAATTCGTAAAAATAGAAATAGACCGCATTACTTGCAATCAATATTGTTTGCAGAGAATGGTGATTGCGAAGGCTTGCCCAAACAGCTCTCTATTGGGGAGTTATATCCGAATTTGGTAACTTCATCTTTTGACACTGGAGAGCTAGAAGAAGATTATGACAAAATTATGCAAGGCAGTGTTTGTAGAGCAGATGGATATAGGCATTATATTGTAGCATATACATCTGATCATCATACAATATCCGCTATTGAAATACTTCTGTTGGATAAAGATTTTACTGAGGTTGATAACTTGGATCTTATGGAATATGTAAATCCTGATTTTGCTTCATTAACAGAGCAGGAATATAATGAACAGGAATCGTTGAACGAAAATACAGAAGAAGTAAGAAAAATTCCTCTTAAGCTTAAACCTGGTGTTAAGCCTGTACTAAGAGCTATGGAGGAAGAAGTATAAGTACTCCTAAAATTCTAATAAACAGGAGAAATATGAAATGGAACAGAGAAAGTTTAATGGTGATAGACTAAGGAGGGCTAGGATATATAATGGCATTTCTTTAACAGATCTTGCAACAAAGGCTGATATAAAAAAACAGTCCATTTCCTTGTATGAAAATGGAAAGAATATACCTGATTATGAGAAAGTAAGGATATTGTCCAAAATCCTTGGATTTCCTTATGATTATTTTTTCCAAAATGATAGGATAAATACCTGTACAGAAACAACCTATTTTAGATCACAGGCAACCGCAACAAAAAAGGACAGAGGAGCACAGAGTGTAAAATTAGAATTTGTTGCTCAAATGTATGAGACACTATGGAACTATATTGACTTTCCAATATACAAAGATCCTAAGTTGGACTTTGAAGGGTATGATGATCCTTGTGATTGTGAATCTCAAGACGCAATTGACGAAATGGAAATGGTTGCAAATAGAGTGAGGGAATGTTGGGGCATACCCAGTGGACCAATTAAGGATATTCAGTATTTGCTTGAACAGAATGGGATACTTGTTACGGGATTTGCTACTAACGAGGATAAAATAGATGCATTTAGTCAGAGAACTTTAGTTGATAATGCAGATGTTTTTTTGATTGCAGTAGCATTGGGATCGAGACCTGAATGCAGATTGAGATTTGATATGGCACATGAATTAGGCCATATTGTATTGCATCCATGGAGTGAAGATATAGAAACTCTTTCTAAAGAGGAATTTAAGGCTCGAGAACGTCAAGCAAATATGTTCGCAAGTGCGTTTTTACTACCGAGAGATAGTTTTTCAAAAGATGTATTACAGTATCCAACGGATTTGAAGTTTTATCTTTTTCTAAAGAAAAAATGGAAAGTTTCAATTCAGGCAATGATGTATAGAACTCGGCAACTTAATATAATATCTGCAAATCAGTATCAATATATGATGAGACAAGTATCGAAAAATGGGTGGAGAACAAAAGAACCAGATGATATTCCAGGGGTATTAAATGAAAGTATATTTCAAGGAGCAATAGATTTATTGTTTGATAACAATATTCTTACACCTAAAACATTGATTGCTGATTTTAAAAGATATGGAGTGGTATTGTATCCATATATGATAGAAGAGTTGTTACACTTAAAAAAAGGCACATTAGATGTTGAAGATAAGATTATTCCACTATTTCATATAAAAAATACCAAAGATTCCAAATGAAAATAATAAACAAAGACCTGTTTGCTTCATTGCCATTACCTGTTGTCGCAATAAAGTATATAAATAGAACGGAATTGTAAAATGTTTATCGATGAAGTAATTAAAAATTACGCAATAAATTTGTAGAGATTATTGATAGAAAGAGAAGAACCGAAACGATAGAAACAGTACCGGCAAAATACCAAGAACTTACATTTCAAAAACTCTTTGGATATTACGGTTCCAAAGGCATTGTTCTAAATCAAAAGACGTTTATTAAGAATCTGGGGCTAAAAACAGAAGAAGGCGAGTTTAATATATTAGCGCA
>CAKRJK010000006.1 GCA_934351705.1 uncultured Lachnospiraceae bacterium | reverse complement strand
TCAAATGTATATTTTGCCATAAAAAATCGACCTCCCAAAAGTTGAATTTTTAGGTCTAACTTTTGGGGGTCGGTTCAGTACCGGGTACGCAGCTCCTTCATTTGTTTTATAGATTCGAGAGTACTTCCAGTGCATTAGAAGAAATAATGCAATGAAAATGTTCTTCAAAATAAGCACCGGCGGCTTCTGTATATTTTTCTGAATAAGAGTATTCGGATAAAATATTGCAAACCTTGTTGAAATCTTCCGGTGTATGGTGACCTTTGTGAATTACCAGATAAAATTTCTTGTTCTCAGGATTTTTGTACAAATCATTATGCTCATGATAGAAACCTTGAAGTACATGAGATAATTTTGTAACATCCTCGAGATTTTGGAAAACAAATAATTTGGTCAAGTCGGTAAGAACATCAACGGATTCCGAAGAAGTCTTCTGGTCGTCGGATTCTTTTGCCGCAAAGGTTGCTTCCAGCGGAACAAAATCGGCAGACTGTTTTAATTCGGCTTCTACCTTTTGATGTTCTTCGCGAATCTTCTGGAAAAGACCTAAAATATCATCGGCACCCTCCGGTGTCGTGTTTGAGGAGTCCTCTGTATCGAGAGAACCGAAATCACTGTCATCGCTTTCTGAAAACTTAGAAAAACGGGTGTCAATCTCTTCCGGATATTCTACTTTGGTAATAATTAATATAATGGTATCCGCGGATAACGGAATGGCTTCAATCATAAGAGGAATATCTTCCGCTTCAAAACCAAATTCATATGCAGCTTGCTGCATCATATCCCGGAACAAGCCTTTTGCTTTTTCAGTGCCGTAAGCAAGTTCACTTAATTTTAACTGGCGGTCTGCCAAATCTTCTTTTGTTAAGGTACAACGAATCTGGTTATCATTTACTTTTTCTATTTTCATAAAAATCACTTCCTTTACAAGAAAACCAAGTAATTGATACTATTATTATAATCAAATCAACTTCATATGTAAATGTAATTTTAAGGAAATATAAATATAAAAAAAGAATAAAATTTCTAAAATAAGGAAAAAATGTATTGAGACAGGTTAGGCTTTATGATATAAAAGATATGAGATAACTTTCTCAAAAATTCTTAGCATAGGCAGACATTTAACCGGTCACAGGAGGTTCAATGCTGATAGTCATCAGCACTGTGATCAGAATTCAACGACAGAGATTTTTCTGTCATCCGAAAAATTCCACATAATAATGAATCAGGAAACAAAGCATAACAAAACAGCAGTAACCGCAGGATTTTTAGTGGAAAGAAATCTCAAGATTGCCATAACTGGAAAAAGGAGGGGAGAAAAGACCGTTTTTTCGTGCAGCGAGGAAAACGGATAGTCATTGGGATAGAAAAGATAAGAAAATAGTAGATCCGAGAGTTGTATGAAAAATACGGAAAAGACAGTATTATGGCAGAATATATCACGATGTTACAGAAACGAATGCGAAAACCTTAACATGGGGGTAGAGAGGAATGAAATGTTAACGGAAAAAGAAAGTGTAAACTTATTTATCGAGTTACAGTCGATGGAGGACTGCGGAGTCGGTATCTGGATGGAAGGAAAAGCCAGCAGCCCGAAAGCAGTCGCAAAAGCATTGGCGGTAAACGAAGAGTCTGCCTATATGAGAGATTATGTTTACGAGAAGGGGGTGTTAAAAAGGGTAGAATTTGATAAAATAAAGAATCAATAAAAAATGAAAAAAGAATCGATGCTTGATAACAAGGGCTGCGTTGAGCAGCTCTTGTTTTAAAATAGAAACATGTGCTATAATAGGTGCATTATGATAAGGAGGTATCACATGAAGAAAAAAACATCGCCAATCCTTGCGGTATTACTTCTTATTGTGGTGGTAGTGCTGATGCTGGCAGGTAAGAACGTAATCGAAAAGTACTTACCGTCGGAGGAGAAGGCTGATATAAAGGAATACTATCATTTAACAGAAGCAGGAGATACAGCAGTTATTGTAGATGCACAGATGCAGGATACGACAGCAAAAGTAGTGGCAGGAGAGATTTATGTAGAATATCATTTTTTACATGATGTCTTAAACGAACGTTTTTATTGGGATGGAAATGAGAACAAGTTATTCTATACCACGCCGGAGCAGATCACATCCATAGCGGCGGGCAGCAGTGATTACTATGTTGCAAAAGAAAAGAAAACAGAACCTTATACCATCGTTTATGCAGATGCGGACAAAGCATATGTAGCACTCGAATTTGTGAAAAAATATACAAACATCGATTATGAGATGTTCAAAGAGCCGAACCGGCTTATGATAACAAAGACTTGGGGCAAGATAGATACCGCCACCTTGAAAAAAGACTCGGAGATCCGTATCAAAGGTGGAATCAAGAGTCCGATCTTAAGAACGGTAGAACGCAACGAAACCGTGAGAATTATCACAAAAGATAAGAAGTGGTCAAAGGTATGTACCGAAGACGGTTATATCGGATACCTCAAGAACAACAGCCTCGGCAAAAGTGAGGAAAAGACATTAAGCAGTGATTATAAAGAGCCGACCTATACGCACCTGCTAAAAGACGAGAAGATCAACATGGCATGGCATCAGGTGACAAACAAACAGGCGAACAATTCCCTCGCACAGGTGCTTTCGGGAACAAAGGGTGTCAATGTCATTTCTCCGACATGGTTCTACTTAAATGACAATCAGGGAGGAATCGCATCTCTGGCAAGCAGTGATTATGTAAACTACGCACATCAGCAGAATATTGAAGTATGGGCGTTAGTCAGCAATCTGGAGAATCCTGACGTAGATACCACAACCGTGTTGACACACACTTCTTCCAGAGAGAATCTTACAAACAATTTGATCGCTATGGCGATCCAGTATAATCTGGACGGTATCAACGTAGATTTAGAGTCGATCAGCAAAGAGGCGGGAGAGGGTTATGTACAGTTTATCCGTGAACTCTCGATCAAATGCAGGAACAACAATCTGGTGTTGTCCGTAGACAATTATGTGCCGACAGATTACACCGCTTTTTATGACAGAAAAGAACAGGCATGTTTTGCGGATTATATCATTATCATGGGATATGATGAGCATTATAAAGGCTCCGAAGAAGCCGGATCTGTGGCATCCATTAATTTTGTAAAGAACGGAATTAAGGATACCTTAAAGGAAGTACCGGCAGAGCAGGTTATTCTGGCAATGCCGTTTTATACAAGACTCTGGTCCGAGACTCCGGCAGAGGGCGGAAAAGTAACCGTGTCATCAGAGGTTGTGAGCATGAAAGCACAACAGACCGTACTCGACAACAGCGGAGCGGTTCCGAAATGGTCGGATAAATACGGACAGAATTATATCGAATATCAAAAAGACGGTGTCACATACAAAATGTGGATGGAAGATGAAAAGTCCATTGAACAGAAGCTCAAAGCGGCAAAAAACAACAAGATAGCGGGAACGTCTGTCTGGAAACTTGATATGGAATCTTCTTCTATATGGGATACCATTATCAAATATACAAATTAAAGGACTATTTTATTGCATTGCAGAATAAATAAAGACAAAGTGTGTACAGGGAGAAAGACATGAGCGTACAGGACAAAGTAGAGAGAACGCTTAGACAGATGCATGTGCTGTTTTCAAAAAGCGAACCATATGAAAAAGAAGCAGGCAAAGTAATCATAGCCAAAAAAGAACTACTCGCTCTGTTAAACGACTTACAAGCGGGCATGAGCGAGATGATGGAACAATATGAGATTACCATGCAGAGCAGGGAAAAAGGTGAGCGTGAAGCCAAAAGGCACGGAAAAGATATTATAGCGGATGCAGAGGATGTTGCAGAGGATGTCTATGCGGCATCGGTTATTTATTCTGACGAGGCACTGAGCAATATACAGGAGATCATGCAGAATGCAAGTGATGAGATGGAGAAGGTGTTTCGCGACTTAAAACGTCAAATGCACGAAAAACAGCGGATTGTCAAAGAGAATCAGTTAGAGTTAAAGTCCTCTTTAGGAGATTTGAAAGATACCAATAAGTACTTAAGCATTATCGAAGACAATAACCGCAAGCGCAAGAGAGCAAAAGAGACAAAAGATGCAAAATGGGCAAGACCAAAGGAAGATACAGGATTCCAGGCGATTAAGCCCGAGATTAAGATCAACCCTGAATATTTTGAAAAGATAGGAAAGCCGTTAGAGCCGGAGATTACAGAGCCGGAGGAGACACTTTCCGGGACAGCCCAAAGTATAGAGCTTTCACCAGAGGAGAAAGCCGCACAGGAAATGCAGATCAAGGTCAATCTGGATGCGGAGTACTTCAAGTGGAGGAATGAACAGCAGGGGAAAAAAGAGAAATAAAAACAATCAAAATCAACACGGGAACTTTCAGCCGTACATATTGATACTTCGGTATCAAATCAACGCAGGCGGAAGTTCCCGTGTTTTTAATTTGGAAGAATTTACCGAAAATGTTTCATAACTGAAAAAAATCTTCAAAATATATTAAGAAATAAATGCGTGTCAAGAAAAACAATCCATGATAGAATGAAAAGAACAAAAGGAAACGGGGGAAATAAAATGGTTCAGATACTTGTATGTGATGATGATAAAGAAATTGTAGATGCAATAGAAATATATTTGCAGCAGGAGGGCTATCAGGTCTTAAAAGCGTATGACGGTGAACAGGCGTTAAAAATTTTGGACGAGCAGGACGTCCAGCTTTTGATCATTGACGTCATGATGCCGAAATTGGACGGAATACGTGCAACACTTAAAATCCGTGAAAGCAGCAGTATTCCGATTATCATTCTCTCCGCAAAAACAGAAGATGCGGACAAGATTCTCGGATTAAATATAGGGGCAGATGATTATCTGAGCAAACCGTTTAATCCGTTAGAGCTGGTTGCAAGGGTAAAATCACAGCTTCGCCGGTATATGCAGCTTGGCAATGTGGTGGAAGAGAGCCAGAGCATTTACCGTGTCGGAGGCTTAGAGATCAACGATGATTTAAAAGAGGTTACCGTGGACGGCGAGAGTATCCGTCTGACACCGATAGAATATAATATCTTATTGCTTTTGGTAAAAAATGCGGGAAAAGTGTTCCCGATAGAACAGATATATGAAAGCATCTGGAATGAAGAAGCGGTCGGAGCGGATAATACGGTTGCGGTTCACATTCGCCATATCAGAGAGAAAATCGAGATTAACCCAAAGGAGCCGCGTTATTTGAAAGTAGTCTGGGGTGTGGGGTACAAAATAGAAAAGGATATTTAGCATGAAAACACGTCAATATTCCAATACATCAAAAATCATAGCGGGAGCGATACAGCAGGTAATGGCGGTTGTATTAGTCGTGTTTTTGTTTTTCCTTGTCAATCTGGCGGAGAAGAGTATGCTGGGATTTCAGGAATTGCGGCCCTCATCGGAGACGCGTTTCTTAGAGTCCGACTATTATACGCAGGAATACAAGAACATGACCATTGAGATACAGCATTTAATTGCGCTGCAAAAAGAATTTGAAACGGACGGAGAGTATGATCCGACAAAGCCCGTTTTTGTAAATGCAGACATCAGTTATGCGGTAGGAGATCTGGTGAACTGGGCAGAACAGGGGTGCAGTTATGAGGCGGCGGGTTATCTCAGTCTGGTAGAAGAAAATTACGAAGCGCTCACGGGCGGAAATTATGTTGAACGTTACTTAAACGGAGAGATCAGCACCGAGGAGGCGGTCAATATTTCCACCTCTATCGAAAAAACGCTTTCCGGTATCGAAGAGGATTTGAACAACTACAAACGACTGACCAACAAATACGACATAGGAAAATCAAATGTTTACTATTATTATGAAAATCAGTCGGGCGAGGTTTATTCCAACTTTATAGGAAGAGAAGAGATACAAGCAGAGGGCGAGCGGATTATAGTAAACTACAAAACGGATAAAAAGAACAATGTCTCCGTTGTATCGGACTCCAGTAATTATAAGGAAGATGCGAAGAAAAAAATTGAGGAGCTGGGCAGTTATCTTTGCTATGATGACAGGGATATCCGATTCGATACCAATGTACAAGGCTTGGAAGAATACTTTTACAATGATATGACCTATATTACCGGAAATATGGAATCCAATGCCGCTTTTATGGTGGGAGTAGATACCGACTTTCCGAAACAAGATCACTTTTATCGTGCAAAACAAACGTATTATCAGTATCATCCGTGGATAAAGATCAGTATTGTTATGGTGGCGATTGGTCTGGTAGGATGGGTAATCTCCTTTATTTATCTGAGCATGACCACCGGAAAAGATTTTAAGGGAGATGATGTACATCTCGGTTTTACGGACAAGATCAAGACAGAGATCCTCATTGCGTTTGGCATTTTGTTTATTGTCGGAAATGTCATGGCGATCGGATTGATAAGCTCGCTGGAATGGAATGTTTCGGGAATGCTTGTTATGGTGGGAAGCATGGCATTTGTCGGAAATGCGGTCTTTATGCTTTTATATCTGAGTCTGGTGCGAAGAACACGGGCGGAGACCATGTGGACAAACAGTATTATTTACAGTCTGACAGAGTTGACGCAGGATTTATACAAAAACAGCAAGGCAGTGGGCAGGTTTGTGGTGTATTATGCACTGGCAGCCATCGGAATCCTGGCATTGGCGGCAATGGGATATTACTATTCGCAGCCGTTGTTTCTGGTAGCGTTGATCATTGTCATTGTGGTTCTGGGCATTTTTCTGTTAAGAGACCAGTTCCAAAAACAGGAGATCATAGAAGGCGTAGAAAAGATTAAAACGGGAAATCTGGAGTTTAAGATCGATGAAGAATCGCTGAAAGGTACGAACAAAACCTTAGGCGAGGGAATCAATATGTTAGGCGAAGGATTGGAAAAAGCGGTAGACACAAGTGTAAAGAACGAAAGAATGAAAGCGGATCTGATCACCAATGTGTCCCATGACATCAAGACACCGCTCACCTCGATTATAAATTATGTAAACCTGTTGGAAAATGAACACATCGAGGATGAAAAGGTGCGGGGTTACATTCATATTCTGAATGAAAAATCAGCACGTCTGCGTCAGCTCACAGAAGACCTTGTAGAGGCATCAAAAATCAGTTCGGGAAATATCGTGCTGGAAATGATGCGGATCAATCTGGTCGAACTGGTTTATCAGACGAGCGGAGAATTTAACGAAAAATTCGAAGAGAAGAATTTGACCGTTGTCACAAAAATGCCAAAAGATGCGGTTACCGTTATGGCGGACGGAAGACGTATCTGGCGGGTGCTTGAGAATCTCTATAACAATGTCGCAAAGTACGCACTGGAGGGAACGCGTGTCTATGTCGAGTTAGAAAAACAGGACGATACGGCGGTATTTTCCATAAAAAATATTTCGGCGAAACCGTTGAATGTTCCGTCGGAGGAATTGACGGAGCGTTTTATAAGAGGCGATGTTTCCAGAAGTACGGAGGGCAGCGGTTTGGGACTTTCGATAGCGGAGAATCTCACAAAATTGATGGGAGGAGAGTTCGAGATTCTTTTGGACGGAGACTTATTCAAAGTAATGATTACATTTCCCCTTGCTTTTTAAGAACGTATTTATTATAATTTTTCGTAGAAAAAGGGTATCGGCGGTGGCTTTTTCACCGTCGATTTTCTGTTAAAAGTGCATACGCATTTTGACTTATAAATATCAATGAGGAGGAACATCTATGAAGTTATATGATGGAGGCGTTTATTTGGTAAACGGAACAGATCTGATTCCGGAGGAAGCCGAGGCAGCGGCACAGATTAACGCAAAAACAGGTAAGTCCGTAACCAAAGAAGAGGCGGCAAAGAACACGATTGCCTATAATATTTTAAAAGAGCATAATACCTCTGACAATATGGACAAGCTCAAAATTAAATTTGACAAGCTTACATCACACGATATTACATTCGTCGGAATCATCCAGACAGCACGTGCGTCAGGATTAGAGAAATTCCCAATCCCATATGTTTTGACAAACTGTCATAACTCTCTGTGTGCGGTTGGCGGAACGATCAATGAAGATGATCACATGTTTGGTCTGACCTGTGCAAAGAAATACGGCGGAGTATATGTACCGCCTCATCAGGCAGTTATCCATCAGTTTGCAAGAGAAATGCTTGCGGGCGGAGGTAAGATGATTCTCGGTTCCGATTCCCATACAAGATACGGAGCACTCGGTACGATGGCAATGGGAGAAGGCGGACCGGAGCTGGTAAAACAGTTGTTAAGCCAGACATATGACATCAATATGCCGGGCGTTGTCGGAGTTTACATGACAGGCGAGCCGCAGCACGGTGTCGGACCGCAGGATATTGCGCTTGCAATCATCGGCGAGGTATTTGCAAACGGCTATGTAAAAAATAAAGTGATGGAGTTCGTAGGACCGGGCGTTGCAAATCTGAGTGCGGATTACAGAATCGGCATTGACGTTATGACAACAGAGACCACCTGCTTATCCTCTATCTGGAAAACAGACGAGAAGATCAAAGAGTTCTATGAGATCCACGGAAGAAAAGAAGACTACAAGGAGCTGAATCCGGGAGAGGTTGCTTACTACGACGGCATGATTGAGATTAATTTAAGCGAGATCAAACCAATGATCGCAATGCCATTCCATCCGAGCAACACATACACCATTGAAGAACTCAATGCAAATCTGATGGATATTTTGGATGACTGCGAGAAGAGAGCGTTGGTAAGCCTTGACGGAGCAGTAGATTTCAAATTAAAAGACAAAGTAAGAAACGGAAAATTATATGTAGATCAGGGTATCATCGCAGGATGTGCCGGCGGCGGATATGAGAATATCTGTGATGCGGCAGACATTTTAAGAGGAGCAAGTATCGGACCGGATGAATTTACCTTGAGCGTATATCCGGCAAGTACACCGATTTACATGGAGCTTGTAAGAAACGGTGCGGTAGCCGACTTGCTTGAGACAGGTGCGATTGTAAAAACCGCATTCTGCGGACCTTGCTTCGGTGCAGGAGATACACCGAGCAACAACGGTTTATCCATTCGTCATTCAACACGTAACTTCCCGAACCGTGAGGGTTCTAAGTTACAGAGCGGTCAGATTTCATCGGTTGCACTTATGGATGCACGTTCCATTGCGGCAACAGCGGCAAACAAAGGATATCTGACCTCTGCGGCAGACATGGATACCACTTATACAAAACCGGCATATCATTTTGACCAGACCATTTATGCAAACCGTGTCTTTGACAGCAAGGGTGTTGCAGATGAGAGTGTTGAGATCAAATTCGGACCAAACATCAAGGATTGGCCAAAGATGAGCGCGTTGCCACAGAACATGGTATTAAAGGTAGTTTCCGAGATTCATGATCCGGTTACCACAACGGATGAACTGATTCCTTCAGGAGAGACATCTTCTTACCGCTCCAACCCGCTTGGATTGGCAGAATTTACTCTTTCCAGAAAAGATCCTGCTTATGTCGGAAAGGCAAAAGAGGTTCAGAAAGCACAGAAAGCGATCGAAGAAGGAAAATGTCCGTTAGAGGCACTGGAAGAATTAAAACCGGTCATGGATACCGTTAAGAATACATTCCCGAATGTAGGTGAGGGAAATCTGGGAGTCGGAAGTACAATTTTTGCGGTAAAACCGGGTGACGGTTCGGCACGTGAGCAGGCAGCGTCCTGTCAGAAGGTGCTTGGTGGATGGGCAAACATTGCCAACGAATATGCAACCAAGCGTTATCGTTCCAACCTGATCAACTGGGGTATGCTTCCATTCCTGATCAAAGAGGGAGAGCTTCCGTTTACCAACGGAGATTATCTGTTTATTCCGGATATCCGCAAGGCTGTTGAGGAGAAAGCAACCGATATTACCGCTTATGTGGTAAAACAGGACGGCTTAAAGGAGTTTGCGTTACAGATGGGTGAGCTTACGGATGACGAGAGAGAGATTATCTTAAAAGGCTGCCTGATCAACTACAACAGAGTCAGTTAAGAGGAGAGTTACATGGAAGAAAAGGATGTAAAAGACGTAAGAAAGCAATCACATTGGAATATTCGTCCGTATTTGGCGATAGCACTGACATCCGTATTGGTAATCTGCCTGTGTATTTTGTTTTTCTTCTTAATTTATCGTTATAACGGATTTGCGGCGGGATGGAAAAAACTGACGACCATCCTCCAGCCGATCATCATCGGTATCGTTATTGCGTATCTGATCAATCCGATCATGGTATTTTTTGAAACGCATCTGATACGTTGGATAGAGCCGAAGATGAAGAAAAAAGAGAAAGCAAAAAAACTTTGCAGGACCATTGCGACGTTTGGTGCACTGTTGGTATTTATTCTGATTATCGTTCTTTTGCTTGTGATGCTGATACCGCAGCTGGTAGAAAGCATACAGGGGCTGGTGACAACACTTCCGGCAGAAGTGCAGAATTTAATCAACAAGACCAACAAATATTTAAGCGGCGATTCCGAGATGGCAGACTTCTTGGAAAATACGCTGGTATATGCCACGAATTACGTGCGTGACTGGGCAATGAACGACCTTTTGCCAAAGAGCAATGCTTATCTGACGTCTATCACATCCGGCTTAATCGGATTTTTCAAAGTGTTGTTAAACATTGTAGTAGGTCTGATTGTCTCGGTATATCTTTTGTTTAGCAAAGAGACTTTTATAGGACAGACAAAAAAGATACTTTATGCGATCTTTAAACCGAGAAAAGCAAACATCATTGTGGAAACAGCAAGAAAGAGCAATGAGATTTTTGGCGGGTTTATCAGTGGTAAGATTCTGGATTCCGCAATTATCGGTGTATTGTGTTACATTGTTCTGTTGATTATGAAAATGCCATATACCGTACTGGTCAGCGTAATTGTCGGCGTGACAAACATCATTCCGTTTTTCGGACCGTTTATCGGAGCCGTGCCGAGTTTCCTTATTATCGTGCTGGCTAATCCGATACAGGGAATCTATTTCCTGATATTTATCTTTATTTTGCAGCAGATAGACGGAAATATCATCGGACCGACAATCCTTGGAGATTCCACAGGCTTATCGCCGTTCTGGGTAGTCTTTGCGATTATGGTCGGCGGCGGATTGTTCGGCTTTATAGGAATGCTTCTGGGTGTTCCGGTGTTTGCCGTAATCTATTATATCGTAGAGAAGCTGGTAAACTATTTCCTCCAGAGAAGAAATCTTCCGAGAGAGAGCGAGCAATATATTGAGGTGGAGCGAGTCAATACGACGACCAACGAACTGCAATACTTAAAGAAAACACCGAAAAAGAAAAGAAGAAAAGAAAAGAAAAAAGAAGAAGATATAGAACAAAAATAGGTGACAAACCGCCGTATCAGATAAATTTCTGATACGGCGGTTTTATTTTTAAGTTCATTTAAAGTTCGCATGATACTCTGTCATCAGAAAGAAAGAGGTGATAAACATGAAAGACCAGATGATATTTAAAAGATACGAGATGAAATATCTGATCACAAAGGAGCAGAGCGAACAGATCAAACAGGCAATGAAACCTTATATGATACAAGACGAATACGGAAGAAGCACCATATGCAATTTATATTTTGATACACCGTCCTACCTATTGATACGGCGTTCCATCGAAAAACCGGTATACAAAGAAAAACTCCGCTTGAGAAGTTACGGAGTGGCAACAGATAACAGTCAGACTTTTGTGGAGATCAAGAAAAAATATGATTCGGTAGTGTATAAACGCCGCATCGGAATGAAAGAGCAGGAGGCAATGAAATATCTGTTAGAGCAAAAAGAAGTTGCGGATACCCAGATCACACATGAGATTGATTACTTCATGGAACAGTATCCGGTATTAAAACCGAGAGTCTTTATCTCATACGAAAGAGAAGCCTTTTATGCGAAGGAGGACGATGATTTCAGAGTTACCTTTGATGAAAATATTCTCTGGAGAAAAGAAGCGTTGACGTTACACGAAAAAGTGTACGGAACACCGATTTTAGAAGAAGGTCAGGTGTTGATGGAGATTAAGACAGGAAAGGCAATTCCGCTCTGGATGACAGAGCTGCTTACCAAAAACAAAATCTATCAGACATCATTTTCAAAATACGGAAGAGCCTATCGGATGATCTGCAATCCGACAAGACAACAAGTCGATCTGCAGGCAGGTTAAAAACAAGAAAACAGGAGGAAAAGAAGCATGATCAACAATATATTTCAGGGGATATTTGACGGGAGTACCGCAGTTGTGGCGGTGTCGGATTTCTTAATCTGTATCGGAGTATCCTTAGTAATCGGAATTTTACTGGCGGCGGTCTACACTTACAAAAGCCGCTACACCAAAAGTTTTGTTATGACATTGGCTGTCTTACCGGCAATCGTATGTGTCGTTATCATGATGGTCAACGGAAATGTCGGAGCGGGAGTTGCAGTTGCAGGGGCGTTCAGTCTGGTTCGTTTCCGTTCGGTTCCAGGAAGTGCAAAAGAAATCGCAATGATATTCCTCGCAATGAGCACGGGAATGGTTGCAGGAATGGGATATCTCGGATATGCGGTACTGTTTGCGGTTGTAATGAGTGCCATCCTGTTTCTCTACCAGACCATTAATCTCGGTGCAAAAAAAGAATCGGAGAGGCAAAAGACACTTCGCATTACAATACCCGAAGACCTGGATTACACAAATGTATTTGATGAACTGTTAAAAGAATATACCGAACACGCGGAGGTGGTTACGGTAAAAACAACCAACATGGGCAGCTTATTCAAATTAACCTATCACATTACCTTAAAAGATTTAACAAAAGAAAAAGAATTTATTGATGCACTTCGGTGCAGAAACGGCAACTTAGAAATCAGCATTTCAAGACAGGAGGTCAATAATTATGAGTTATAAACGAGTTACAGCGGCGGCACTTACCTTATTGTTGGCAATGTCTATCACAGCCTGCAATACAGGAACAACCACAGAAAAAGAAAATACGACAGCAACAGAGACAGAAGCTTCCTCGGAAAGAGTTTACAGCGAAGAAGAAATGTTTACAAAACGTGATAAAAAGACAGATTATGATGAAAGTTCCGCAGTAGAGATCGCGTGTGAGGATTCCAAAATCACCTGTGATTCCAAAGCGGTTACAATTTCCGATAATCAGGCGGTGATCACAGAGGAAGGAACCTATGTCATATCGGGAACGCTCACAAACGGACAGATTGTAGTCGACGTAGACAAAAGTGAAAAAGTACAGCTTGTTTTAAACGGTGTCAATATCAACTGTGATACCAGCGCGGCAATCTATGTAAAACAGGCGGATAAAGTATTTATCACATTAGCCGAGGGCAGTGAAAACGTTCTCTCCACCAAAGAAGAACATGTAGCGATTGACGATAACAACATAGATGCAGTCATCTTCTCCAAAGAGGATCTGACATTAAACGGAACGGGAAGCCTTACGATACAGGCAGCATACGGACACGGAATCGTATCCAAAGATGATCTGGCAATCACCGGAGGTACATACGAGATTCAGGCAGAAAAACATGCTCTTTGCGGAAAAGACAGTGTCCGGATTGCAGACGGAACCTTCCACCTTGTATGCGGAAAAGATGCAGTCCATGCAAAAAATACCGATGATGAAAGTCTTGGCTTTGTCTATATAGCAGGAGGAACTTTTGAAATCGAGAGTGAAGATGACGGAATGCACGCATCACAGGACATGGTAATTCAGGGAGGAACGATCCATATTAACCACTGCTATGAAGGAATAGAGGGACGCACCATAGACATCGCAGACGGAGACATTACAATCTGTGCAGAGGACGACGGACTAAATGCGGCGAACGGCAGCAGTACAGACAGTGAAACCACTGACGGCACACAGCAGAAAGATATGCAGGGCGGAGGCATGGACGCGGCAGATGAAAGCTGTTATATCAAGATAGAAGGCGGAACGCTTCACATTGACGCCTCCGGTGACGGAATCGATTCCAACGGAAGTCTCTATGTAACAGGCGGCGAAACCTATGTATCAGGAGCAGAAAACGACGGCGACGGAGCCATTGATTATAACGGAGAGGCAACGATTACGGGCGGAACCTTTGTAGCTGCAGGAATGAGCGGAATGGCACAGAATTTCGGAGAGGACTCCACGCAGGGTACCATGCTTGTAAATCTGACGGGCAGCCGCGTACAGGGAGAACTGCTCTTAAAAGATTCCGAGGGAAATACGATCTTATCCTACACACCGGAAAAATCCTATAATTCAATTGTCATCAGCCATCCGGGCATTCAAAAAGATCAGACCTACACCGTTGAAGCAGGCGGTCAGAGTACCGAGGTAGAAATGACAGCACTTGTTTACGGAGAAGGCGGCATGGGTGCGGGAGGTCCGCAGATGGCACCGGGAGCGGCAGGAGAAAATGCCGCTCCGCCGGAAAACACAGATAAAACGGGAGAAAACACACCGCCAGACGGAGGCGGACAGGACGCAAAACAGGGAACGACACCGCCGGAGAAACCGGACGGCATGAAAGGAGGCGGAACTCCACCGGAAAAACCGCAGACAGAAAATTCTTCTGAAATGTAAAAAATTACCGTACTTTTTTCTTCGAGACCTCTAAAGAAAATCAAAAACGAACCGATAAAATATATAGAAACCTATAAAAACAAGGTTTAGCACCTGATTTTCAAGGAAGAAAGGAGATGCCGTTATGCGTATAGATGCATATAATCAGATAGCACAGATATACAAGACAGGAAAGAGTACCAGAACAAACAGTGCGGCAAGCATCGCTTCGGCACACGATGAGGTACAGATTTCTCAGACAGCAAGAGACTATCAGATCGCAAAACAGGCAGTAGCAGGAGCTTCAGACGTTAGGGAGGACAAGGTGGCACAGCTCAAAGCGAGCATTGAGGCTGGTAATTATAACGTGGATGCAAACAGTTTTGCAAGTAAATTATTAGAAAAATATAATGCAGCAATGATGTAAGTGAGGGCAAAAATTGGCTAGTTTAATGGATGAACTTTTGGAGGTTCTCGAAAAAGAAGAAGCGGAATACAGACTGTTGGTGGAGACTTCCACAAGAAAGAAGGAAGTAATCATCAAAGCTGATATTCAGGCATTAGAAGAGATTACCGGTGAGGAACAGGAGATTGCCGGAAGAATCAAGAATATGGAGAATAAGCGTATTTCCGTCATGGAGGATATGGCAAATGTGCTTAACAGAAAACCGGAGGAATTAACGGTAGATGTCATGATAGACATTCTTCAAAAGCAGCCTGAAGAACAAGAAAGATTAGCAACAATCCGTGCCAGACTAAAAGACACCTTAGGAAGGATGAAGGATATCAACGAACAGAATCAGGCTTTGATCAATCAGGCATTAGAGATGGTAGAGTTTGATCTGTCTTTGGTAAAGAGCATCCGCCAGGCTCCTGAGACCGCGAATTACAACCGACAAGCATACAATACCGGAGATATTCTGGGAAGCGGCGGTTTCGATGCAAAACAATAAGTTAAGGCAGGAGGAAATGTACAATGGCTAATGGAATGGGTTCGTTATATATCGCATCATCTGGAATTAGAAACAGCCAGAATGCATTAAATACAACTGCGAATAATCTTGCTAATGTGGATACCAAAGGGTATGTACGTCAGCAAGTTTATTTTTCCGATAAAGAATATAACTATTTCGGCAATGCGGCTGTCAGCAGACAGCAGGCCGGCTTAGGTTTAAATATAGGCGATGTAATACATGCAAGAGACATGTTCTTAGATAAAGCCTATCGTGCGGAGAGCGGACGACAGGCATTCTACGAAACAAGCTACAATGCAGTCGATGAAGTGTGGACGTTCTTTCAGGAGATGGAAGGAAAAGCATTTCAGAATTCATTAACAGATTTGCGTGTGTCATTTGAGGAGTTTTCCAAAGATCCGTCAGATGCTGTAAAACAAAATCTGGTAATACAAAAAGCAAGCTTGTTTGTCACAAGATCCCAGGGAGTTTACTCAGGATTAAAATCCTATCAAAACACCATTAACAAACGAATCTCAGATGATATTGATAAAATCAATGATCTGGGAAATAAAATAAAAGAGTTGAACCTGCAGATCAGCAAAATCGAGGCGGCGGGGGAAGAAACCGCAATGAGCTTACGTGATGAAAGAGATGTAGCGCTTGATGAACTGGGTTCGTTGGCAAGAATCTCCTACGAGGAGGACTACTCGGGAGTAGTGACCGTCCAGATCGAGGGAGAGGAATTTGTAACCGAGACTCACGTTTATGAAATGGGTAAAAAAGTCGATGACATCACAGGATTCATAGATCCGTACTGGCCGCAGTTATCAAATACAGACCGTGGCAATTATCATTCGGTGTTCGACTTTAACATAGACATCAGCTC
>CAKRJK010000005.1 GCA_934351705.1 uncultured Lachnospiraceae bacterium | reverse complement strand
AGACATTTATTATTCCGGCAATTTCTTCGGGAATTATGGGTGTCGCGGTTTATTTTGCATATGATCTGCTGTTTAAACTGATTAAGAGCAATGCGATTGCGACGGTTTTGTGTATTGTGATCGGAGGAGTGGTTTATCTGTTTTTCCTGCTTTTGTTCAGAGGTCTGAACGAGGAAGAAATCAAGGCATTTCCAAAGGGTGCTTCTCTGGCAAGAATCTTTAAAAAGATGCATTTGTTAAAATAAGATGTATAAACAGAAAAAAAGTGCAAATACTATTTTCGGGTGATATTATGAAAAAAGAAAATCGTATTCGTGCTTTTTTTGTTGCGGGAACAGGGCTTTTGATCGGCGGTTATACGGTGGCAAACTCTTTCTTGCATCCGGAAGAAGCATATGAAGAACCAATCGTAAAACAGGTGCATGAGACAGAGAAAAAAGAAGAGACGACTGCCGTGTCAAACGAGCAGGAGGCATATGAGTATGTGATTGTCAATGAGAACGGTTTTTTGACGGTGTACCGGAAAGATTTAAAAACAGTCTATTTCAAAACAGATATTCCGTATAGCAGAATGAGTGTACAGCTCAAAGAGGAGATTGACCACGGATATCCGGTACGGGATACGGCAGAGTTGTACAATTTTTTAGAAAATTATTCTAGTTAATTAGTATGTGATATGGTATAATTGCCCTTAAAGGGGTGTGTGCCATGAAAGAAAAACAAAAGAAAGAATCTTCCTTTATGACGAGACTGTTCACAGGCGTTTCTCTGGTCTATATTCTGCTCGGAGGACTGTTGTGTGCGATACCGTCTTTGAAGATGGAGTACATTTGCTACGGGATCAGTGTGACGCTGATTGTGTTAGGAATTATTTTAATCGTAAAATACTTTGTAACTGAATCTTATCAGAATTTGAACCGGTACGGATTTTCTATCGGTGTTTTTATGGTGATTATCGGGGTGTGTACCCTGATTAAGAATCCGCAGATGACAGAGAGCTTCCAGCTTTACATCGGAGTGTGCATTTTGCTGACAGCCATCATCAAATTGCAGAATGCGATGGATTTAAAAGCGTTAAAGGACCGTGTATGGGGCGTCATCTTCTTTGTGGCGGTTGTGATTATGACAGCGGCGATCGTGATTATCATCAATCCGTTCCAGAATCGCAATTATGAGCTGGTGCTTACATATTTCAGCTTGTTGTTTGACGGCGTGATTAGCTTATTCAGCTATAACTATCTTGCATTCCGCCTCAAGAAAAACCAAAAGAAGAAAAAGGCAGCAGAGATTGCAAAAGCACAGGAAAATGACCTTCAGCCGGAAACGGAAACATCCGCAGCCGCAGACAATACGGCAGACAGTGTGAATCCTGTATATGAGACAAGCAGTGAGACATCCGCCGATTTGCCGGAGACAGACGAAAACAGTGGGATGACAGAGAACATAACAGAAGGACAGGATGATTCATGTACGATACCATAGTAATCGGTGGCGGTGCAGCGGGAATGATGGCAGCAATCACTGCGGCAAGACAGGGTGTGGACGTATTGATCTTAGAGCATATGGATCAATGCGGCAAGAAGATTCTGGCAACCGGAAACGGAAGATGTAATTATACAAATCAAATGCAGGGCATCGAATATTACAGAAGTGATAGCCCTGCGTTTGTGCTGTCTGTATTAGAACAGTTTGACGTGGAGGACACGCTTTCATTCTTTGAACAAATCGGAATTACGCCGACAGAAAAAAACGGATACTATTATCCGATGAGCATGCAGGCGGTCTCCGTCCGGGATGTACTTTTGATGGAATTGGAACGGCTGGGCGTTGAAATCCGGTATAATATCGGTATCCGCGGGATTTCGGACAAAAACAGCCATTATGAAATATGCACAAAAAATGGCAATTTTTTGGCAAAAACCTGCATTTTGGCGACCGGAGGAAGGTCATCAAAAAAGACGGGAAGTGACGGAAGTGGATTTCTATATTTAGTACCGCTTTCACATCATGTGACAGATTTAGTACCGGCGTTGGTCGGTTTGAAGGCGAAACAGCCATATTTCAAGGAGGTTGCAGGAATTCGTGCATATGCGAGAGTGACACTCTTTGTTGAAAATGCACAAAAAGCATCGGATTTGGGAGAAGTCCAACTGACGGATTACGGGATTTCGGGAATCCCGGTGTTTCAGGTGAGCCGTTATGCGACGATTGCATTGGAAAACCACAAAAAAGTCACCGCTTCGCTGCAATTTTTACCGGATATGGAGGCAGAGAAGGTGGCGGACATCATCGCACAGAGATTTGTATATTCAAAAGAAAAAACAGCATTTGAGGCATTGATCGGACTGTTTCCGCAAAAACTCGCAAGACTGTTGCTCAAACTGGCAGAAATCCCGGAAACAAAAAAAGCGATACGTTGCACAAAAGAAGAACAGCAGGCACTGTGTGGAATGATCGGCAATTTCCCGTGCGAGATCACCGGCTCCGGAAATTTTGAACAGGCACAGGTGACAGCCGGAGGCGTTGTGACAGAGGAAGTGTGCGAAAAGACATTGGAGTCCAAATTACATAAAGGGCTTTATTTTGCAGGCGAAATGCTAAACGTAGACGGAATGTGCGGCGGTTATAATCTGCAATGGGCATGGTCGAGCGGCTATGCGGCGGGAAAGGCAGCTGCAGAGAAGGCCGCACAGTGCAAAAAATAAAAACAGAAATAACAGGATACAGAAACTATGTTGAGAATCGGACAGGTAAAAGTACCAATCAAACATAATACAGAGGATATTAAGAAAAAGACAGCAAAAATATGCGGAATCTCTCCAAAAGAAATCAAAAAGTTAGAAATCGTCAAACAATCGCTGGATGCGAGACGAAAAAATGAACTGTCCTATGTGTATACAGTGGACATTGAAGTAGAGAACGAAAAGAAAATCAATCAAAAGGTTTACCGTAATAGTATTATGTCAATAAAGACAAAGAAATACCGTTTTCCGGCTCCGGGAGATGAGGCGTTAAAGAAGCGTTCGGTGATCATCGGGGCAGGACCTGCAGGACTGTTTTGTGCCTATGCCTTAGCAAGAGCCGGCTATCAGCCGCTATTGTTAGAAAGAGGCAAGTCCGTTGAGGAGAGGACGAGAGATGTCGAAGCATTCTGGAATACCGGAATTTTAAATACGGCGTCCAACGTGCAGTTCGGCGAGGGCGGAGCAGGAACTTTTTCAGACGGAAAACTCAACACACTGGTCAAGGATTCCTTCGGAAGAAATCGGGAAGTCCTTGAAGTGTTTACAAAGTTCGGCGCGGATTCCGAGATTTTGTATGTCAATAAACCGCATATTGGGACGGATGTACTGCGAACAGTGATTGCAAATATGAGAAAAGAAATCCAAACTCTGGGCGGAACGATTTGTTTTGAGCATATCGTGACGGATTTTCTGATTCAGGAGAATAAAATCACAGGAGTGCAGGTCAAAGACCTTGTAAATGATAAAGATTTCACAATCGAGACAGATACTCTGGTGCTTGCCATCGGCCACAGTGCAAGAGATACGTTTTTGCAACTGCAAAAACGTGATTTTTCGATGGAGGCAAAGGCGTTTGCGGTCGGCTTCCGCGTGGAACATCCGCAGGCTATGATAGATCACCATCAGTATCACGATGCGGATATGCGCTATCTAAAACCGGCGGCTTATAAGTTGACCTCGAATTTTGAAAACGGAAGAGGCGTGTATTCGTTTTGTATGTGTCCGGGCGGTTATGTGGTCAATGCGTCCTCGGAGGCGGAGCGTCTGGCGGTCAACGGAATGAGCTATCACGACAGAGGTAGCGGCAATGCAAACAGTGCGATTATCGTGTCGGTCACACCGCAGGATTTTGCGGCAGAAGATCCTCTTTCCGGTGTGGCATTCCAAAGAGAACTTGAAGAAAAGGCATATCAGATGGCAGACGGCAAAATACCGCAGCAGCTTTACGGGGATTTTGTAAAAGACAGGATGAGCACCGCTTACGGAGCATTTTCCTCGCAGACAAAGGGAATGGCGGAATTTGCGAATTTGAGACATCTGCTGCCCGAAGAACTGACAAATACATGGATTCGCGGCATGGAAAAGTTTGCGGATTATATTCCGGATTACAATCGCTATGATGCGATTATCAGCGGCGTGGAGAGCCGGACCTCTTCGCCGGTACGGATTCACAGAAATGAAATATTTGAGAGCAATTATACAGGCGTATACCCTTGCGGAGAGGGTGCGGGTTACGCGGGCGGAATCATGTCCGCAGCGATGGACGGATTAAAAGTGGCGGAGGCGATTGCAAGCCGCTACAAGCCTTGTTATTAAAAATATCATTACGGAAGGAAGAACATACGTGGCAGAATATTCACCAATGATGCAGCACTATCTGCAAACAAAAGAAGAATATAAAGACTGTATCCTGTTTTATCGTCTCGGCGATTTCTATGAGATGTTTTTTGAGGATGCAAAAATCGTAGCAAAAGAATTAGAACTGACGTTGACCGGAAAAAATTGCGGCATGGAAGAGAGAGCCCCAATGTGCGGAGTTCCGTTCCATGCCTATGAAAGTTATATGAACCGCCTTATTGCAAAGGGCTATAAAGTTGCAATCTGCGAGCAGGTGGAAGATCCGAAACAGGCAAAGGGAATTGTAAAACGAGAGGTGATCCGTGTGGTCACACCGGGAACGAACATCAACGAGCAGGCATTGGATGAGGGAAAAAACAATTATCTGATGAGCATTGCGTCGGTGGCAGACCGCTTCGGCATTGCGGTGGCGGATGTTACGACGGGAGATTTCTTTGTGACCGAAGTGGACAGCGAACGGAAACTGTTGGATGAGATCAACAAATTCATGCCGACGGAGATTGTCTGCAACGAGGCAATCTTTATGAGCGGACTGGATACGGAGGATTTAAGGAACCGCATGGGAATTGTGCTTGGTTCTTTGGATAATTGGTATTTTGACGATACGATGTGCGAAAATATTTTAAAAGAACATTTTAAAGTCAATTCCTTAGAAGGACTCGGATTAGGTGATTATGACTGCGGCGTTCTTGCGGCGGGAGCACTGTTAAAATATCTGTATGAGACACAAAAAAATTCTCTGGCAAATATGTCCTCCATCCATCCGTATGCGACGGGAAAATATATGATTCTGGACAGCTCCACAAGACGGAATCTGGAATTGGTAGAAACCCTGCGGGAAAAAGCAAAGAGAGGTTCGCTGCTTTGGGTTCTGGATAAGACAAGAACGGCGATGGGAGCAAGAATGCTCCGCTCTTTTGTGGAGCAGCCGCTGATCGAAAAAGAAGAGATCGAGGCTCGTTATGATGCGATTGAGGAGTTGAACGCAAGGGGAATCGACCGGGAGGAACTGCGTGAATACCTGAATCCGATTTATGATTTGGAGCGTCTGTTGACCAGGATCACTTACCAGACGGCAAATCCGAGAGATCTGATCGCATTCAAAAATTCCATCGGAATGCTGCCTCATATCCGCAATATTTTAGCGGATTTTCGTGCGAAAGAATTTGTACATATCTTAGAAAATCTGGATACGCTTGAGGATATCTGGAAATTGATTGAGGACGCCATCGAGGAGGAGCCGCCGATTGCCGTAAAGGAAGGCGGTATCATCAAAGCGGGATACCATGAGGAAGTCGACCGCCTGCGTCACGCAAAGACAGAGGGAAAGACATGGCTTGCGGAGTTAGAGACAAAAGAACGTGAAAAAACCGGTATCAAGACCATGAAGATCAAATACAACAAGGTATTCGGTTATTATCTTGAGGTTACAAACACATTCAAGGACATGGTTCCCGATTATTTCACCAGAAAGCAGACGCTCACGAATGCAGAGCGTTATATCACACCGGAATTAAAGGAACTGGAAGATATTATTTTAGGTGCGGAGGACAAGCTGATCCAGTTGGAATACGAGCTGTTCCGACAGATCCGTGAGCAGATTGCAAAAGAAGTTTTGAGAATCCAGAGTACCGCAAAGGCGGTTGCCAGACTGGATGTGTACACCTCACTTGCGGTGGTTTCGGAGCAGAATCACTACTGCCGTCCGAAATTAAACACAACAGGAACGATTGAAATCAAAGACGGACGTCATCCGGTCGTGGAAAAGATGATTTCCAATGATATGTTCATTGCAAATGACACCTATCTGGACAATCAAAAGCATCGTATTTCCATTATCACAGGACCGAATATGGCGGGAAAATCCACTTATATGCGTCAGAGTGCGTTGATCGTGCTGATGGCACAGATCGGCTGCTTTGTTCCGGCGAAAACGGCAAATATCGGGATTGTAGACCGCATTTTTACCAGAGTCGGAGCGTCGGACGACCTTGCATCGGGGCAGAGTACCTTTATGGTTGAGATGACGGAGGTTGCCAATATTCTCAGGAACGCAACCTCAAACAGCCTTTTGATTTTGGATGAAATCGGACGCGGTACGTCGACGTTTGACGGGCTTTCCATTGCGTGGGCGGTTGTGGAGTATATCAGCAATCCGAAACTTTTGGGCGCCAAGACCTTGTTTGCCACGCATTACCATGAACTGACCGAGCTGGAAGGAAAACTCAACAATGTGAACAACTATTGCATTGCGGTTAAGGAAAAGGGCGATGACATCGTATTTTTAAGAAAAATCGTGGGCGGCGGAGCAGATAAAAGTTACGGTATCCAGGTTGCCAAACTTGCGGGAGTACCCGACACCGTCATAGAACGGGCAAAAGAGATCGCGGACGAGCTTGGCAGACATGACATAGCGGACATTGCCAAAAGGATTTCGGTTGACGGCACGCATACCAAAAAGGCGGCAAAACACTTAGACGAAGTGGATCTGACACAGATGTCTCTTTTTGACACAGTCAAGGATGATGACATCTTACAGGAATTAAAAGAGATCGATGTCAAAAATCTGACACCGATAGAAGCATTGAACAAATTATATGATTTACAGAATAAATTAAAAAATCGTTGGTAGAAAGGAGCAGCTATGCCGGAGATTCATCTGTTAGAACAGAGTACGATTGATAAGATTGCGGCGGGAGAGGTCGTAGAGCGTCCGTCTTCTGTCGTCAAAGAACTGGTGGAGAATGCGATTGACGCAAAAGCCACTGCCATTACGGTAGAGATTAAGGACGGCGGGATTTCCTTTATCCGCATTACCGACAACGGATGTGGTATTCCGGGTGATGAGATTCCGTTAGCTTTTTTGCGTCATTCTACAAGTAAAATCCGTTCGGTGGAGGATTTGTCTACCATTACGTCACTGGGCTTTCGGGGTGAGGCAATCTCCAGTATTGCGGCGGTTTCGCAGGTGGAACTGATCACCAAGACAGCGGAGGAGCTGCTCGGCAGCCGTTATGTGATCGAGGGCTCCAAAGAAAAATCCTGTGAGGAGATCGGAGCACCGAACGGCACGACTTTTCTGGTGAGAAACCTGTTTTATAACACACCGGCAAGGGCAAAATTTTTAAAGACACCGCAGACGGAAACAAGCTATATCAGCTCTTTGATGGAGCGGCTGGCACTGTCACATCCGAATGTTTCTTTTCGTTTTATCGCAAACGGACAGACGAGGTTAAACACAGCGGGAAACGGAAACCGAAAAGAAATCATCTATCAGATCTACGGAAGGGAGATCGCGGCAAATCTCATTGAAATCCATAAAGAGTATGACGGTCTTTGCATTGACGGCTTTATCGGAAAACCGATTGTTGCAAGGGGAAACCGCAATTATGAAACGTTCTTTATCAACGGAAGATATATCAAGAGCAAGCTGATATCAAAGGCGATCGAAGATGCCTATAAGACACATTTAATGCAGCACCAGTATCCGTTTACGGTGCTTGATCTGAGCGTGGATACCACAAAACTGGACGTCAATGTCCATCCGACCAAGATGGAGCTGCGTTTTGAAAACGGACCGGAGGTTTACCAAAAGCTGTTGCAGGCAGTTGATGAGGGACTTTCCCATAAAGATTTTATCCCGGAAGTCACCTTAGACGAAGAAGAACAGAAAAAAGAAACAACGCGTTCCGTGCGTCTGCCAAAACCGCCGGAACCGTTTGAAACCGTAAGAACAAGAGAGCTTTTGCAGTCCGCACAGAGACCGCAACCGTCCGGGGTAGTCAAAACGAACGAGAGAACGGAAACGGCAAAGAACGAGGCAATGTATCCGCTGCCAATGCCGGAAAAGAACGACGAGGCATTGCAGGTGCGGGAGCCACAGGTTTATGAACAAAAATTCCTGACCGAGGCGGCAAGACCGAAACACCGTATTATCGGGCAGGTGTTTGCGACCTACTGGCTTGTGGAGTTTGACGGGAAACTGTTTATCATCGACCAGCACGCGGCGCACGAAAAAGTCCTGTTTGAACGAACAATGAAGGATTTTGAGAGCAAAGAATTTACATCACAGCAGTTATCCCCGCCTTTGGTGCTCACGCTGAGTATGCGGGAGGAAGAAATGCTCAAAAAATATAAGACGGCATTTGAACAGCTCGGCTATCAAATTGAACATTTTGGAGGAAATGAATATTCTGTTTGTGCAGTTCCCGCAAATCTGTATTCCCTCAATGAAAAACAGTTGTTTTTGGAATTGCTGGACGATTTGTCCGAGGAAACGGGCATGAAAACAAAGGATGCCGTGCTGGACCGGGTTGCGACAATGTCATGCAAGGCGGCAGTCAAAGGAAACCAGCGGTTATCGGTATCGGAGATGGACGTGTTGAT
This sequence comes from uncultured Lachnospiraceae bacterium, assembly GCA_934351705.1. Classification (GTDB taxonomy): domain Bacteria; phylum Bacillota; class Clostridia; order Lachnospirales; family Lachnospiraceae; genus Maccoyibacter. Next base: position 9,015 of record CAKRJK010000005.1, on the reverse strand, counting down.
CGGAGAACTGTTAGAGTGTGAGAATCCGTATCAATGTCCGCACGGCAGACCGACGATTATCTCCATCAGCAAATATGAGTTAGAAAAGAAATTTAAAAGGATTGTGTAATATGAATCAGGAAAAAAAGCCACTGGTGATCCTGAGCGGTCCCACGGCAGTCGGAAAATCAAGCCTTTCGATCGAACTGGCAAAACAGATCAACGGGGCGATCATCTCTGCGGATTCCATGCAGGTGTACCGTTATATGGACATCGGCTCCGCAAAGATCACATCGGAGGAAATGCAGGGCGTACCACATTATCTCGTTGATTTCTTAATGCCGGATGAGGAGTTTCATGTCGTAAAGTTTCAGGAATATGCAAAGCAGGCGTTAAAGAAAATTTACGCAGACGGACAGATTCCGATCGTAGTCGGAGGAACGGGTTTTTATATACAGGCGTTGTTGTATGATATTGATTTCACTGCAGAAGAAGAGGATGGTGTTTACCGCGCGAGGCTGGAAGAAGAGGCAAAAAAATACGGAAACACTTATTTGCATGAGCGCCTCAGACAGGTGGATAAGGAATCGGCGGACGCAATACATCCAAACAATGTAAAGCGTGTCATTCGTGCGCTGGAGTTTTACGAAAAGACCGGAAACAAAATATCCGAACATAATGAAAATGAGAGAAAAAAAGAAAGTCCGTACCGGTTTGCCTATTTTGTGCTGGACGATGACCGCGCAAAAATCTATGAACAGATCGACCGACGCGTGGACAAAATGTGTGAGATGGGACTGATTGAAGAAGTCAAACGGTTAAAAAAGATGGGCTTTACCAAAGATATGGTTTCCATGCAGGGGCTGGGCTACAAAGAAATTCTGGATTACCTGGACGGCAATCTGACGCTGGAGCAGGCAATCTATATTTTAAAACGCGATACGAGGCACTTTGCCAAAAGACAGCTTACATGGTTTCGCAGGGAGCGTGAAGTGCAGTGGATTGAAAAAGAGGATTTCGGATATGATGAGAAGAAGATATTATCTTATATGCAGGAGCAGTTAAGGGAAAGAGGAATTGTATGAATCAGGCAGAAATATCAGAAGAACTTATGAAAAAACAGTATGAACAGCTTGGAATCGAGGAATGTGTCTATCAGTTTGGACACCGGATCGAAAAAGAATTAAAGGAGCGGTTTGAAAAAATCGACACGATTGCGGAGTACAACCAGTTAAAAGTGATCCGTGCCATGCAAAAAAACAGGGTGAGTGCCGAGTGCTTCCAGAGTTCCAGCGGTTACGGCTATGACGATGTAGGAAGAGACACCTTAGAAAAAGTCTACGCAGACCTTTTTTGCGGTGAGGATGCACTGGTGCGTCCGCAGATTACCTGCGGCACACATGCACTGGCGTTGGCATTGATGTCAAACTTGCGTCCGGGGGATGAATTGCTTTCCCCTGTCGGAAAGCCGTATGATACCCTGGAGGAAGTCATCGGAATCCGCCCGTCAAAAGGCTCTTTGGCAGAGTATGGGATTACCTATCGGCAGGTAGATTTATTGAAGGACGGAGGATTCGATTTCGAGAAAATCGCAGCCGCCGTCAACGAAAAGACAAAAGTTGTGACAATTCAGCGTTCCAAAGGCTATCAGAGCCGTCCGACACTCTCGGTAGAGCGGATTGGAGAATTAATTGCATTTATCAAGAATATCAAGCCGGATATCATCTGCATGGTCGATAACTGCTACGGAGAATTTGTCGAGGAAAGAGAACCGTTGGAAGTCGGAGCGGATATGATCGTCGGCTCTCTGATTAAGAACGCGGGCGGCGGACTGGCACCGATCGGCGGTTATATCGTAGGAAAAAAAGAATGTGTGGAGAATGCGGCTTACCGTCTTACCTCACCGGGGTTAGGAAAGGAAGTCGGAGCATCGCTGGGTGTTATCCAGTCCTTTTATCAGGGACTTTTCCAGGCGCCGGTTGTCACGGCGGGAGCGTTAAAAGGGGCGATCTTTGCGGCAAATATCTATGAAAAATTAGGTTTTTTTGTCATCCCGAACGGAACGGAGTCACGCCATGACATCATACAGGCAGTCACTTTCGGAGAGCCGGAGGGATTGATCGCCTTTTGTGAGGGAATCCAGGCTGCGGCTCCGGTAGACAGCTTTGTGACACCCGAACCGTGGGATATGCCGGGATACGATGCAAAAGTCATTATGGCAGCGGGAGCGTTTGTTCAGGGTTCCTCCATCGAACTGAGTGCGGACGGACCGTTAAAACCGCCGTATTCTGTCTATTTCCAGGGCGGATTGACATGGTATCACGCAAAGTTGGGGATCCTGATGTCTTTACAAAAACTTAAGAATAGAAATCTTGTAGAGAAAGATAAGTTGTGGTAATATAAAATAGATATGTTTTACGGTTTGTAGTTTACATAATTATCCTCAAGGAGAGCGGAAAGGAAATTATGAGAAAACACCACACTGTAAAAGAATTGCCGGATACAGAACGGCCTTACGAGAAATGCTTTGAAAAAGGAGCAGCCTATCTGTCCGATGCCGAATTGCTGGCAGTGATATTGAGGACGGGAGCGGCGGGAATCCAATCCGTGGATTTGGCGAGCGAACTTCTGGAATATCGTAACGGTGGGCTTTTGAACCTTTATGCCATGAGCAAAGAAGAGATGATGAAGCTGGACGGAATCGGTAAGGTCAAAGCGATACAGCTCAAATGTATTGCGGAATTGTCAAAAAGGATCAGTCGCCTGAATGCAAGAGAGAGCGTCACACTGGACAGTGCAAAATCGGTTGCGGATTACTACATGGAACAGATGTGCCATGAACCGCAGGAGCACCTGGTGGTAAGTCTTTTTTCCAACAACGGAAGGCTGATTGCCGAACAGACGGTGTCTGTCGGAACGCTGAGCAGTTCCTATGTATCGCCGAGAGAGATTTTTTATGCGGCAATCAATCACAATGCAGCGTATATCATTCTGCTGCACAATCATCCAAGCGGGGATTCGCAGCCGAGCAGCTCGGATATTCAGATTACACGCAGGCTGCGGGAGTGCGGGGAGCTTATGAACATCCCGATTGCGGATCACATTATTATTGGAGAGCATTGCTATTACAGTTTTAGAGAAAACGGACAGATATAAGTCAAGAGGGAGAATACGATGAGCAATACATTCGGAATTGATTTGGGAACCAGCAATATGAAAGTATATTGCAAGGCAACCGGTAAAGTATTAAACGAAAAAAATACGATTGCAGTAGTAAACAAAAATCAGATGTACGCATACGGAGACGCGGCTTATGCCATGTATGAAAAAGCACCGGAGCAGATTCATGTCACATTTCCGGTTGTGAACGGCGTGATCGCGGATTACGCAAATATGCAGACGATGATTTTTGAATTTTTGGAAAAATATGCAAAAGGAAAAGTAAAAGGTTCAGAGTTTGTAGTCGCTGTTCCGACAGACATCACAGAAGTTGAGAAAAAGGCATTTTACGACTTGTTCTACAAGAGCAAAGCAAAACCGAAAAATGTACTTCTCTGCGAAAAACCGCTTGCGGCGGCAGTCGGTCTGGAACTGGATGTCAATGAGCCGACAGGAGTCATGATCGTAGATATCGGTGCGGATACAACAGAGATTTCCGTAATCTCTCTGGGTGGACTGGTGCTGAGTGATCTGCTGCATTTCGGCGGCAACCGCATTGACGAATCCATCATTTCCTATCTGAGACGCACTTACAATCTTGTGATAGGACAAAAGACCGCGATGGACTTAAAAGAGAACTTAGGATACGGTGTTCCGGGAATCGAAAAGACAATGACCATTGTCGGAAGAGATTTAGTCAGCGGACTTCCGATAGAAAAAGAGATTTCCGCAGATATTGTCTATGATGCGATCAAGGACAACCTGAATTCCATCTGCAACTCAATCAAGATGATCTTAGAAAAGACACCGCCTGAACTGGCAAAAGATATTATTCATGCGGGAATCTATATTACAGGCGGCAGCTCCAAGATCCAGAAATTGGATGAGCTGTTTAAAGAGATTACCGGAATCAAGGTGAATTGTGCGGAAAATCCGGAGGAGACTGTTGTCCGCGGATTGAACAAAATTGTGTCAGATGAGAAGTTTAAGCACCTGACATTTACCATGAAAACAAAAATATATAAATAGAGGCTTATATGAAACAACGTAAAAAATCAAAATTTTCAATACCTGCAAGATATTTGCTTTTGGGATTATGCGGAATCTGCATTCTGGTGATTTTTATCTCCTATTCGTTGGGAAGCTCCGGCGGACCGCTCAATACGGCGGCAAGCTATGTCTTTGTTCCGATGCAGAAAGGAATCAATTCGGTCGGAACCTTCTTTTCCAACAAGTCCGACCGCTTCCGTACACTGGAAGAGGTGATGGATGAAAATGACAAGCTCAAAGAAGAAGTAGCCCAGCTGACCACAGAGTTGAACAACACCAAACTGGAGCAGTATGAACTGGATGATTTAAGAGAGCTGTTTCAGGTGAATGAGCAATACGGAAATTACAAAAAAACGGAAGCTCATGTGATCGGTAACAGCGGAAGCAACTGGTTTAATATTTTTTTGATTGATAAGGGCTCAAAGGACGGAATTGAAAAAGATATGAATGTCATCAGCGGCGGAGGGCTTGTCGGTATCGTGATTGATGTCGGACCTCATCACGCAAAGGTGCGTTCCATTATTGATGACAGCAGCAAGTTAAGCGGCATGGTCTTATCCACTTCGGATACCTGTATTGTACAGGGGGACTTACGCTCTATGAACAAAGACTGCGTCATTCAGTTCTCCGACATGAAGGACGCCGAGAACCGGATCAAAGCGGGCGATCAGGTAGTCACTTCCAATGTCAGCGACAAGTATTTGCCGGGATTATCTGTGGGATACATCAGCGAGGCAAAAATGGATTCCAACAATATCACAAAGTCGGGAACCATCACACCGTCCGCAGATTTTGAACATTTAAGAGAGGTACTTGTGATTCTGGACAAAAAGACAGACGCAGTATCGGACACGGAGTAAAAGAGCAGCATGAGAAGAAAAATAACAGTCGTTCTTATCGTTATAATATGTTTTTTACTACAGAGTACTGTGTTCCAGGCTCTGTCTTTTGCGTCTATTTCACCAAATCTTCTGATTGTGGTCGTATCCTCTTTCGGATTCATGAGAGGACGCAAGGACGGAATGTTTATCGGATTATTCTGCGGTTTACTGCTGGATATCTTTTTTGGAGATATCTTTGGTTTTTATACGCTTGTGTATATGGTGATCGGATATATCAACGGAATGTTCCGCAAGATTTTTTATCCGGATGACATCAAATTGCCGATGGCGTTGATTATCGGAAGTGATTTCACACTGAATCTGATCATCTTTCTGCTTCGGTTTTTACCGCGGAAAAGGACACACCTCGGCTATTACATGTTACACATTATCATACCGGAGATGGTGTACACTCTGGTCGTGACACTTGTGTTATATTTTATCCTTTTGAAAATAAACCAGCACTTAGAAAAAATCGAAAAAAGGAGTGCAGCGAAATTTGTTTGATAAATTAAAAGAAGTTTTGTCTAAGATATTCAAATCCAGACTGCTTGTGTTGACGGTTGTCATGGTTCTTCTATCGGTAATTCTGATACAGAGGGTATTTAATTTACAGATTATCAACGGTCAGGAATATCTGGACAATTACACTCTAAAGATTGAAAAAAACAGAGAGTTGAATGCCACACGCGGAAATATTTATGACCGCAACGGCAAACTGCTTGCCTACAATGAACTGGCATATGCCATCACGTTTGAGGACAGCGGAAGTTATGACACGAAAAAGGAAAGAAACACGGCATTAAATAAAGAGATGCACCAGCTTCTTCAAGTTCTGGATAAAAACGGGGATGCAATCAAAAATGATTTTTATGTCTCCTATTCCGAGACGGACGGTTATCAGTTTACCGTACAGGGTTCGACTTTAAAGAGATTTCTTGCTGACATTTATGACCATACTTCGACAGAAGATTTAAAGTATAATAAGACCTTAGGATACAACGAAGCAGAAGCGACACCCAAGCAGGTGATTGATTTTCTTGCCTCCGACAAAAGGTATCAGGTTTCTAAAAAATATAACGAGTATGACCGTTACCGCATTATCGTGCTGCGTTATGCCATCGCACAGAACAGCTATCAGAAATATGTGCTGACGACTCTGGCAACCGGAGTCAGCGACACCACGGTAGCCTATATCAGCGAGAATGCAGACAGCCTGCAGGGAATGGAGATCAGCAAGGAAACTGTCCGCAAATACAACGACAGCAAGTATTTTGCACATTTGATCGGTTATACGGGAAAGATTTCCACCGAGGAATATGAAGCCTTAAATGCCGACAAGGAGAATTCTTACAGCCTGAGTGATGTCATCGGTAAATCCGGCATTGAACAGGTGATGGACAAAGATCTTCAGGGCAAAAAAGGAATGGAGAGAGTATCGGTAGACAATGTAGGTAAAGTCATTGATATTTTAGAGCGGAAAGAACCGTCTGCCGGAAATGACGTTTACCTTTCGATTGACGCCGATCTGACAAAGGCGGTTTACGATCTGTTAGAGCAGGAGATTGCCGGCATTCTGTGTTCCAAAATCGTCAATGTAAAGGAATATAATCCGACCGGCTCCGCATCGGATGTCAAAATACCGATCGATGATGTCTATTTTGCATTTATTGACAGCCAGCTGATCAATACCAACCATTTTTCGGCGAAAGATGCGAGTGATACGGAAAAAGAAATCCTTTCCGTGTACGAATCGGCACAGGCGGCAGCATTAGAGGATATATCGGGAATCCTTTCCGGCTCGGACAAGACGGTGTTTAAAAATATGCCGGAGGAAGAGCAGGATTACATCACAGAGATCATTACGCTTTTAAAAGAACAAAACATTATTGTCAAGAATGAGATTGACACTTCGGACAGCGTATACCAGCAGTGGAAAGACGGAGAGATTTCACTCAATGAATATCTCATCTACGCCATCTCAAAAGGCTGGGTTGACATCAGCAAATTCCAGGTACAGGAAAAGTATGCGGATTCCACAGAGGTATTTGACGCTTTATCCGCATACATTTTAGAGGCATTAAAAAGCGATGCCGACTTTGAAAAGCTGGTGTACAAATATATGATTCACAAAAATCAGATCAGCGGAACCTCACTCTGTGTGATTCTCTACGATCAGGGAGTACTGGCATATGACGAAGGCCAGGTTGCGGCGTTAAATAACGGTGCGGTCAGTGCTTACAGCTTTATCGTTTCCAAGATACAGGCGTTGGAGATCACACCGGGGCAGCTGGGACTGGACCCGTGTTCCGGTTCTTCCGTGATTACGAACGTAAAAACAGGAGAGATTCTGGCGATTGTCTCTTATCCGGGATATGATAACAACCGGCTGGCAAATTCGGTTGACAGCGAATACTATGCGTATTTAAACAGTTGTAAATCCCTGCCGTTATACAATTATGCGACACAGCAGAGGACGGCACCGGGTTCTACCTTTAAGATGGTGACGGCTACGGCAGGTCTGACAGAGGGAGTGATCAGTACCTCTACGAGAATCACGGACAAAGGACAGTTTGACCGTTTTGAGAACGGACCGAAATGTTGGATTTATCCGAGCAGCCACGGAAGTATCACAGTATCGGAGGCGATCCGCGATTCGTGTAACTACTTCTTTAATGAAGTCGGTTATCAGCTGAGCATGAGTTCCGACGGATATAATGAGAACAAAGGAATTGAAAAGATTACAAAGTATGCATCGTTGTACGGTCTGGATTCCAATACCGGAATCGAATTGCCGGAAAATGAGCCGCAGATCGCGACAGAATATCCGGTAACGGCTGCAATGGGACAGAGTAATAACAACTATACCACAACAGAGCTTGCCCGCTATGTTACGGCGGTTGCAAATTCGGGAACCGTCTATGAGGAAACCCTGTTACAAAAAGTGGTAGACAAGGACGGCAATACCGTAAAAGAGTACGCACCATCCGTAAAGAACCGGATCACAGAGGTATCTTCCACTACCTGGGGAGCAATCCATTCGGGAATGGAAATGGTGGTCAACGATATGTCGGAGTTTAACAGCCTCGGCATTCAGGCGGCAGGTAAAACAGGTACGGCACAGCAGGTAAAGACCAGACCGAACCACGCGTTATTCGTAGGATATGCACCGGCATCCGATCCGGAGATGTCCATTGCAACACGTATTGCTTACGGATATACTTCTCACAATTCGGCGGATGTTTCCGCAAAGATTATGAAATATTACTTTAAGCTTGCAAGTGAAGAAGAATTGCTCAACGGACAGGCAGCAAACGTAGGAGACAGTTCGAATTCCTTTACCGATTAACAACATAAGATAGGAGGCGGATTGCATGGAACAGGCGGTTATTTTAAAGAGTAACAAATACGGGATCAATCTGATTCTGAATGCCGAGCTTCCCTTTGAGGAATTATTGGACGCGATTATCCTGAAGTTTCATGAATCAGACAAATTTTTTAAAAATGCAAGCATTGCGATCTCTTTTACCGGAAGAGCACTTACGACGGAGGAAGAGATACGCATTGTAGATACGATCACAGAACAGACAAGTATCCACATTATCTGTGTGTTGGACAATGACGAACAAAAAGAGTTGAGCGTCAAAGAACAGATTGAGGCATTCCTGCGAGGGCAGGAGGAGAGCACCGGACAGTTTTACCGCGGCACGCTTCGTTCAGGTCAGATTTTGGAGAGCGAGACAAGTGTTGTGGTCATCGGAGATGTCAATGCTGGTGCAAAGATTATAGCAAAGGGCAACATTGTCGTACTCGGCAGTCTGAGCGGCAATGCCTATGCCGGAGCAGCCGGAAATGCGGAGGCGTTTGTAGCAGCACTGCAAATGAATCCGCTTCAAATAAAAATTGCCGATTTTATCGGCACCGGACAGGATAAAAGTCCGCTGGA
>CAKRJK010000004.1 GCA_934351705.1 uncultured Lachnospiraceae bacterium | reverse complement strand
CTTTTGCACAGCATCACTATCCGTTTGAGAATAAAGACCTGTTCGAGCAGCAGTTCCCTGCACAGTTTATCTCCGAGGCGGTAGACCAGACACGAGGATGGTTCTATTCCCTGATGGCAGAGTCCACATTATTATTTAACAAAGCACCATATGAGAATGTTATCGTATTAGGTCACGTACAGGACGAGAACGGACAGAAGATGAGTAAGTCGAAAGGAAATGCAGTCGATCCGTTTGATGCATTAGAGAAATACGGTGCCGATGCAATCCGCTGGTATTTCTATATCAACTCTGCTCCGTGGCTTCCGAACCGTTTCCACGGAAAAGCGGTACAGGAGGGACAGCGTAAATTTATGTCAACCTTATGGAACACCTATGCGTTCTATGTGCTGTATGCGGAGATTGATCAGTTTGATGCGACAAAATATACATTAGATTATGATAAATTAGCCGTTATGGATAAATGGCTGTTGTCCAAACTCAACACATTGGTTAAGACGGTGGATGACAACCTCGGCAATTACAGAATCCCGGAGGCGGCAAGAGCATTGGATGCCTTTGTGGATGAGATGAGTAACTGGTATGTCAGAAGAACACGTGACCGTTTCTGGGCAAAAGGCATGGAGCAGGATAAGATCAATGCTTACATGACACTTTATACCGCACTTGTCACTGTTGCAAAGACCGCAGCACCGATGATCCCGTTCATGACAGAGGATATTTATCAGAACTTAGTCAGAAATCTTGACAAAGACGCTCCTGAGAGTATCCATTTATGTGATTATCCGGTTGCGGATGAGAAATTCATCGACAAAGAGTTAGAGGACAACATGGATGCGGTTCTGAAGGTCGTAGTGATCGGCCGTGCATGCAGAAATGCGGCAAACATCAAGACAAAACAGCCAATCGGCAATATGTATGTAAAAGCAGGATTTACCTTATCAGACTACTTTACGGAAATCATTGCGGATGAGCTGAATGTGAAAAAAGTAAACTTTACGGATGATGTCAGTGCCTTTACAAGCTATACATTCAAGCCACAGCTTCGTACGGTAGGACCGAAGTACGGAAAATATTTAAAACAGATCCAGGAAACACTGGCTTCTTTGGACGGCAATGCGGCAATGGCAGAGTTAAAGGACAAAGGATCTATCACGCTTGACAACATCAGCAGTGAAGTTGTATTATGTGAAGAGGATTTGTTGATTAGCATGGCACAGACCGAGGGCTATGTATCAGACGGAGACAATGAGATCACCGTCGTAATGGATACCAACCTGACGCCGGAGCTGGTAGAAGAAGGAATGGTACGTGAGATTATCAGCAAATTGCAAACCATGCGGAAGGAAGCAGATTTTGAAGTAACTGACCGAATCACTGTGACATTTGAGGCTTCTGAAAATGTAGATAAAGTATTCCAGAAATATGGTGAAAACATTAAGAGCGTTGTTTTGGCAGATGAGATTACCAAAGGCAGCGTAAATGGGTATCAAAAGGAATGGAAGATTAATGGTGAAGCTGTTTTACTGGGTGTTCAGAAAAAATAATTAAATTGATAAAAAGAGGAGTTCGACCGAAGAGGGCAAACTCCCCTTTTTTGTGCATAAGATAAGAAGGCGGCAGAAATTAACTTCCAAAGGAATCAAGGAGGATATGTCTATGAAAGAGAAAATGTTTAACAAAGAAGAGTTCATGAAAGATGTTCAGGACAGTGTGAAAAATCTTTACCGTAAACCGATTAAAGAAGCATCACAACAGGAGATTTTTCAGGCAGTCTGTTTTGTGGTAAAAGATGTCATTATTGATGAGTGGCTTGCAACACAGAAAGTTTATGATACACAGGATCCGAAGATGGTTTACTATATGTCCATGGAATTTTTGATGGGCCGTGCATTGGGAAATAACCTGATCAACTTAAAATGTTATCAGGAAGTAAAAGAAGCATTAGAGGAAATGGGACTGAACCTTGACGTTATCGAGGATCAGGAGCCGGATCCGGCACTCGGCAACGGCGGTCTGGGACGTCTGGCAGCCTGCTTTATGGAGTCTTTGGCGACTCTGGGTTATGCGGCTTACGGATGCGGAATCCGTTATCGTTACGGAATGTTCAAACAAAAAATCGAGAACGGTTTTCAGGTGGAAGTACCGGATAACTGGTTAAAGAACGGCTATCCGTTTGAGATGAGAAGACCGGAATATGTATACGAAGTAAAATTCGGTGGCTATGTCAGAGCGGAGGCAGCAGAGAACGGCAGAACAAAATTCATCCATGAAGGATACCAGTCTGTCAATGCGGTTCCATACGATATGCCAATCGTAGGATACGGCAACAATGTTGTAAACACCCTGATGATCTGGGATGCAGAGCCGACTAATTGTTTTGAGCTGGATTCCTTTGACAAAGGTGATTACCGCAAGGCAGTCGAGGAAGAAAACCTTGCGAAAAACTTGGTAGAGGTTCTCTATCCGAACGACAATCACATCGCAGGAAAAGAGCTTCGTTTAAAACAGCAGTATTTCTTTGTTTCTGCGAGCGTACAGCGTGCAGTGGCAAGATTTAAAAAGCACCACACCGATATTCATAAATTACCGGAAAAAGTAACCTTCCAGTTGAATGATACGCACCCAACCGTAGCAGTCGCAGAGTTGATGAGAATTCTGTTAGATGAAGAAGGTTTAGAGTGGGAAGAGGCATGGGAGATTACCACCAAGACCTGTGCATACACCAATCACACCATCATGGCAGAGGCGTTGGAAAAATGGCCAATCGAGATTTTCTCAAGATTACTGCCTAGAATTTACCAGATTGTAGAGGAGATCAACCGCAGATTCCTGTTATCAATCCAGGAAAAATTCCCGAACAATCAGGAAAAGATCCAGAAGATGGCAATCGTATATGACGGACAGGTGAAGATGGCACACCTTGCAATCGCAGCAGGATATTCAGTCAACGGTGTGGCAAGATTACATACAGAGATTTTGAAAAACCAGGAGTTGAAGGATTTCTATGAGATGTTCCCTAAGAAGTTCAACAACAAGACAAACGGAATTACACAGCGTCGTTTCTTAATGCATGGAAATCCGCTTCTTGCAGACTGGGTAAACAACAAAATCGGGGATGACTGGATCACCAATCTGAGCCATTTGAAAAAGTTGGAAATCTATGCAGATGACAAGAAAGCACAGCAGGAATTTATGCAAATCAAGTACCAGAACAAACTGCGTCTTGCGGCATATATCAAAGAGCATAACGGGGTAGAGGTAGATCCTCGTTCTATCTTTGACGTACAGGTTAAGAGATTGCATGAGTACAAACGTCAGCTTTTAAATATCCTTCACGTCATGTATCTGTATAATGAATTAAAAGAGCATCCTGAAATGGACTTCTATCCGAGAACCTTTATTTTCGGAGCAAAGGCAGCAGCAGGATATAAAAATGCAAAACTGACGATTAAGCTGATCAACAGTGTTGCAGATGTCATCAACAATGACCAGAGCATCAATGGCAAGATTAAGGTGGTATTTTTGGAAGACTACCGCGTGTCACTGGCAGAGTGGGTATTTGCGGCTTCTGATGTATCCGAGCAGATTTCCACGGCAAGTAAAGAGGCTTCCGGAACAGGTAACATGAAGTTCATGCTGAACGGTGCGCTGACACTCGGAACGATGGACGGAGCAAACGTAGAAATCGTAGAAGAAGTAGGAAAAGAGAATGCATTCATCTTTGGTATGAGTTCCGAAGAAGTTATTGCACATGAACACAACAGAGATTACAATCCGATGGATATTTTCAATCAGGATCAGGATATCCGCAAAGTATTAATGCAGTTGATTAACGGATTCTACTCACAGAACGATCCGGAATTATTCCGTGACCTGTATAACTCTCTGTTAAATACACAGTGTACACAGTTTGCAGATACTTACTTTATCCTGGCAGACTTCCGCTCCTATGCCGAAGCACAAAAACGTGTGATGGAGGCATACAAAGACGAAGCTGGCTGGGCAAAGAGTGCGATCTTAAACGTGGCAAACTCCGGCAAATTCTCATCTGACAGAACCATTCAGGAATATGTGGATGATATTTGGCATTTGGATAAGATTACGGTAGATATGAGTGTGATTGAGGAGTAAAAAAACTGTTGAAAATATCATAAAGAAAATAACAGATGATAGAAAGGACCGGAGGCAGAAGGCTGTGTGAAGCTGGATGTCTCCGGTTTTTTTGAAATAAAGTTGAAAAGAGTGGTTAAATACTTTATATTAATATTAGAAATGTGTGGTTAGATTTTGGGCTTGTGTTTCGCAAGCGTTGACGAAAATGGTGGGGAAATCTGCTGTTTAATAAAAACGGCTGCGTCTGAGACATTCCATAAAAAGGAAAATATATTTACGCATAATGAGTAACCACACATTTTTTGAGGAGTGAAAATGAAAAATTTAAACGAACTAAAGACGAGAAATGAACTTGCTGATTATTTGAAGATACCAAGAAAAACATTATCCTATATTCTGTATGTAAAGACAGTGGATGAATTATATGTATTCTTTGAAATACCAAAAAAGAAAGAAGGAGTCAGAAGTATCCATGCTCCAGTAGAACAGTTGAAAAATATTCAGAGGAAAATTGCAGATGCTTTATGGAAATATCAGTTGGATGTTTGGAAAAGCAGAGATATAAACCCCAATATATCGCAAGCGTTTATAAAAGGAAAAGGAATTATAACCAATGCTCAAATCCATAGAAATAAAAGATTTGTATATAATCTGGATTTGGAAAATTTTTTTGATAGTTTCCATTTTGGGCGTGTGAGAGGTTTCTTTTTAAAAAGCTATGATTATCAGTTCTCAGATGATGTGGCGACAACGATTGCAAATTTATGTTGTTATAAAGGGAAACTGCCGCAGGGAGCACCTAGTTCTCCGATTATCACAAATATAATCTGTAATGTAATGGATATGAGAATACTAAAGATTGCAAAAAAATACAGATTAGATTATACCAGATATGCAGATGATTTAACATTTTCAACGAATGATAAAAAATTTTTAGAGATAAAAGAACAGTTTTACAGAGAACTTGGCAAAGAAATAGAACGTTCAGGCTTTAAAATAAATGAGAAAAAAACAAGATTACAATTTCGGGATTCCAGACAGGAAGTTACGGGAGTAATCGTAAATAAAAAACTAAATGTAAATCGGGATTATTATAAAAAAACCAGAGCAATGGCACATCAATTATATACAAAAGGGGAATTTTTTATTGATGGTGAACCCGGAACGATAAATCAGTTGGAAGGAAGATTTTCGTTTATCAATCAATTGGATCAATATAATAATAGTCAGGATGGAAATACGCATAATTTTAATACACTTAATGGAAGAGAGATACAATACCAACAATTTTTGTTTTATAAATATTTTTTTGCAAATACGAAACCTGTTATTGTGACAGAAGGAAAAACAGATGTCGTATACATAAAAGCAGCATTAAAAAATCTGTATCAAGAATATCCGAATTTAGTTAGAAAAAATGATAAGGGAGAATTTGAATATCAGTTTTCCTTTTTTAAGAAAACGAAACGGATGAGGTACTTTTTGAATATTGTGAAAGATGGAGCAGATATGATGAAAAATATTTGCAATTTTTTTACAAAGCGAGGTGGAGACAAATATCCTAATTATTTGGAAATATTCAAAAAATTAAGTAATACATCACCTCAAAAGCCAGTGATTCTATTATTCGATAATGAGTTAAGAAATGAAAAAAAGCCTGTAGGTAATTGCGTAAAGTATTTGAAGTTTTCTGAAGAAAAAATGGAAAAACTGAAAACAGAAAACAGGGTTAATGTAATTGATAATCTGCACATTCTGGTCACACCATTAGTCAAAGAGAAAGAGAGTGATATCGAGGATTTATTTGATAAAGAAACATTGGAACATGAGATACATGGAAAAGTTTTTTGTAAAAAAGATACGTATGATATTAATAAATATTATGGAAAAGATATTTTCTCAAAATATATCATGAAAAATTATGAAAAAATAAATTTTGAGGGTTTTAAGCCGCTGTTAAACAATATACAATTCGTCATCAACAATTCTGTGTGAATGATATACAGCCTGTAGCGGCTTTTATGATTTTCTTAACAGACGTATCACAAAGCCAGATGCCGTGGCAGTTGTTTGAGATTTAGTGAGTAATATATCTCAAGCAGCAGACCACGGTATTTTTTGCGAAATAAAACTGGTCAGACCAAAACCATAAAGAAAAACACAAAAAATTTGGTTGTGCTGTCAATGGAAAAGCCCTTAAAATTCAAATAAAATAGTATTGTTAAAAAATAAACATTGTTCAAATGAACAAACAGACCATATTCTGGTCGGAATATGATAAAAATACGGAGGTGTATATTCATGGAAAAACACGTTGATGTTGTAGTAATCGGTGCGGGCAGCGGCGGACTTGGTGTGGCACTGTATACATCAAAAATGGGAATGAAAACGCTGGTGTTAGAGCGTCACAATTTGCCGGGTGGTGCGGTAACCAGTTTTGTTCGCGGAAGATTTGAATTTGAGGCAGCTTTGCATGAAGCCTGTGAGGTAGGACCGGAGGGAACCTGTACCTTATTCCTGACGGGAATGACTTTCGGTGATGTATGGAACGGCGTAAAACCGGAGGAATACCGCCACGAAAAACAAAAAATAGCATCCCAGATGATAGATCAGGCAGAGCAGGCAATGGGGATTGACATCAGATCCCATATAGAGGAGATAGAAATTGCCTGTGCACCGACCTTTGTCAGATATATGGGAACCCCGAACGGTACTCCTTACGGATATCAGGTAAAAACCAATGACGGAATCCCGATGAGATGTATGAACGAGGGCGAGTACCATCAGATTCCGGGACTTCATTTCTGCGGAGCGACGGGTATTTTGACAGATGGATTTAATTGTGCTTGTATGTCGGGTGCAAAATCAGCCCAATATGCAGTGGAAAAGATCAAAGCGGAAAGCAAAGCACGTTAGGAGGAGAACAATGGCTAAGAATTTAAATGAAATCAGTATTAAGGACTTTACAAAACTGGCTGCCACCAGACAGGACGATGTAGATGCGGCAAAGGCAACTCCTCTTCCGGCAGAAGAAACATATTCTGCAAACTGGTTAAAACAACAGCTTCACCCGGAACATCAGTATTTTGTGATTTCCAAGATTGTAGATCACGGAGAGGGTGTAAAATGTTTTACCTTTGTGCCGGATGATGAGAGCAGCACCGATCATGTTGCATACTTTGCGGCAGGACAGTACTTGAGCGTGAATTTGAATATTGCGGGAATGCCTGTAACAAGAGCATACTCCATTTCTTCCTCTCCAAAGATGGCAACAGAGGGCGAGATTGAATTGACAATCAAGCAGGTGCCGGGAGGATTAGTGTCAAACTGGGTTCATGAGAACTGGAAAGTGGGAACCAAAGTAGATACCTCCGGTCCGCTCAAAAAGACCAGAGTTCTGTGGAAACGAAACAGAGCATAAGCAAGGGAGGGAAGATCTTTGTCGGAAACTTTTTTCGCCTCTGCCAGAAGATTTTCTAAAATTTCCAAATCCTCTTGTGTGTGGTGGTTTCCCAATGCTTCCAGAGCAGGACACTCCAAATACATTCTGATATCCAGAATGCTTCGCATGGTCTTTGTGTCAAGGCGGCCGCCGTTGTATTTCATAATCGCCATCAAGGTATCCAGATTACCGTTTTGTGCATAATCGGCAACGGTGACACCCTTGCGGCTGACAACGTCCAAAAAACCGAGGCGTGACAGTTCGCGGATTCCTTCATGCACCACGGTTTTGCTGATTTTCATCTCATCTGCAAGTTCCCGTTCCGTAGGAAGTTTATCTCCGGGCTTTAATTCCCCTGAGAGAATCATTTCCTCAAGTTTTTGAATAAAAAGTTCTTTGATTGATGGTGCAACAATTTCTCCGAATCTCATACTCTACCTCCGTATCGCAAGTTGGTCAGACCAAAACCATATAAAAAATATAGCATTTTTTATCCGTTATATCAATAACAAAAATGCCCCATTGCAAATGTAGCATTACGGCACTAAAGAAAATAATCCATTTCTCCGATAAACATAGTACAACACAACAGCAAGGCCTTGTGATGTGCAAGTTTTGATGGATGAACCAGGGACGGTATATGTAGAAAAGACAGGAAGTTTTGATACATATATCGTTTTTTATTTTCTTAAAATACGGAGATTGAGAGGAAATATCGGATTTATCCCGAGAAAATGGGCATCTTATTTGAATGCCCTGAAAGGGGACAACATATGATTATTCAATCTTCAAATGTAGACATGCGAAGTAAAAGAAACTACGCCTCAACTTACCGAGGCACAAAGGCAATGCAGACAGGAAAAGCGTCAAACAATGTTTTTACGGCGGGCTTTAGAGCAGGACAGAGCAACACGATGTCCCGATTTCAGACGACCGTAAAAGAAAAGGCGTCAAGTGAGGAAATCAGTGCAAAGACAAACGGACAGACAGCAAAAAATACGGGAGTGCAGAAGACGGGAACAGATTTTGCCTCAGAGCGTGCTGCGGGAATGCAAAGAGAATTCCGAAATCAGGTATTAAACTATCTGTTGTTTATCCTGTTTGGAAAAAACGATCCGGATTCCCTTTATAAGGATTATGGATTTGATGGGATGAATTCCCAGAACACAACGGACAATGTATCGGGAAATGCAGGTACGGCGGAGACTGCAAACACACAGGGACAACAGCAGCCGATCCTGTACAGACTCTCACCGCAGCCGTTGGGATTCGGATTCAACAGCAGTTATTATTATGAGCAGGAAAACACCTCATTTGAGACAACCGGAACCGTAGTGACCTCCGACGGAAGACAGATGGACTTTAACGTGAGCGTGGAGATGACACGCAGCTTTGAGGAATATGCGGCAACCTATACGGATTTCGGAACATTAAGCCTCTGCGATCCGCTTGTGATCAATCTGGATATGGGAGCGGCACAGGTGACAGACCAGAAGTTTTTGTTTGATATTGACGCAGACGGCACGATGGATGAAATCTCAATGCCTGCGGGAGGAAGCGGATTCCTCGCATTGGACAAAGACGGAAACGGCAAGATCGATGACGGTTCGGAGCTTTTCGGAACAAAAAGCGGGGACGGATTTGCGGATCTGGAAGAGTATGATATTGACAAAAACGGCTGGATAGACGAGGCGGACGAGATTTTTGACAAGCTCAGGATCTGGACAAAAGACGAAAACGGAAATGACAAGCTGATCAAGCTAAAAGACGCGGGAGTCGGAGCAATCTGTCTGAAAAACGCAAATACACAGTTTGCGTTAAATTCCAATCGGGATAACAAGACAAATGCCTATATCCGCAAAACAGGAATTTTCCTGTATGAAACGGGAGGCGTCGGGACCGTACAGCATTTAGATCTTGCAAAATAAGAAAATGCCTGTGAAATATTTGCGGCTGATTTCTCCAAAGCGGCAGTGAAAGTGGGATTCACGCTTGTATTTTGCCGAAAAGGTGCTATAATAAATGCATATTTATACAAGGAGGACAATTTTTATGAAGAAAATGAGAAAGGCAGCCGCACTTATTCTGGCAATGGGAATGACACTTTCTTTGGCAGCATGCGGGGGCAGTAAAGAAAATACTGTATTTTCAGTAGATGATTTGGAAGGAAAGACAATCGGTGTACAGCTTGGAACAACCGGAGACATCTATGCTTCTGATTATGAAGGAGATGACAAGGGTACCAAGATTGAGCGTTATAATAAAGGAACAGATGCAGTTCAGTCATTAAAACAGGGCAAGATCGACTGTGTGATCATCGATTCCGAGCCGGCAAAGGCATTCGTTGAGAAAAATGACGATTTACAGATTTTAGAGGAGCCGTTTGAAGAGGAAGAATATGCAATCTGCGTATCCAAAGATAACTCCGCTTTGAAAGACGAGATCAACGCAGCTTTGGCAGAGTTGAAAGCTGACGGAACATTAGAAAGCATTGTAAGCAATTACATCGGCGATGATACAAAAGGCAAGAACCCTTACAAATCACCGGCAGATGTAGACCGTTCCAAAGGAAAACTGGTTATGGCAACAAACGCATACTTTGAGCCATATGAGTACTATGACGGTGACAAAGTAGTCGGTATCGATGCAGATATTGCACAGGCAATCTGTGACAAGTTAGGCTATGAGTTAGTAATTGAGGATATGGATTTTGATGCGATCATCGCAGCAGTTCAGTCCGGCAAAGCAGACTTTGGTGCAGCAGGTATGACAGTGACAGAAGACCGTTTGAAAAACATCGACTTCACAGATACCTATACAACAGCAAAACAGGTTATCATCACCAGAAAATAAGAATTGAGGATAGAAACGTGAACGAATTTAAAGAGAGCTTCTATCAGAACTTTGTCCAGGATGACAGATGGCGTTATCTGGTTCTCGGACTCAAAAATACATTAATTATTACCCTTTTTGCGGTACTGCTGGGAATTGTCATCGGTTTTCTGGTGGCAATCATCCGGGCAAGCCATGATAAAAACGGTTCCTGCAAATTTTTAAACGGAATCTGCCGTGTTTATCTGACGGTAATCCGCGGAACGCCGACGATGGTACAGGTCCTAATCACCTACTACATTATTTTTGCATCGGTCAACGTAAGCAAGATCGTAGTCGCAGTCATGGCATTCGGTATCAACTCGGGAGCTTATGTTGCCGAGATTGTCCGTTCGGGTATCATGTCCGTAGAAGAAGGTCAATTTGAGGCGGGAAGAAGTCTGGGATTCAATTACAAACAGACCATGACCTTGATTATATTGCCGCAGGCATTTAAAAACGTGCTTCCGGCACTCGGAAATGAGATGATCGTACTCCTCAAAGAGACATCCATCAGCGGTTATATCGGAACCCAGGATTTGACAAAGGGCGGAGATATTATCCGAAGCATCACATATGATCCGTATCTGCCACTGTTTGGCGTTGCGGCAATCTATCTTGTGATTGTCTCGCTGATGACGATCGGAGTCGGCAAACTGGAGAGGAGGTTGAGAACGAATGAACGCTAACGTGACAGAACCTTTGATTCAGGTACAGAACTTAACAAAAGCATTCGGTGACCACGTGGTACTGAACGGAATCACAACAGAGATCCATCAGGGAGAAGTGGTTGCCATCATCGGACCGTCAGGCTGCGGTAAATCCACATTCCTGCGTTCCATGAACCTCTTAGAACAACCGACATCGGGCAGAATTTTATTCGAGGGTACGGATATTACCGATAAATCCGTCGACATCAATAAGATGCGGCAAAAAATCGGTATGGTATTCCAGCAGTTTAACCTGTTTCCGAATTACACCATCAAAGACAATATCACCCTTGCTCCGATCAAGCTGGGCTTAATGAATGCAAAAGAAGCAGAACAGCGTGCAATGGAACTGTTAGAAAGAGTCGGACTGCCGGAAAGGGCAGACTCCTACCCATCGCAGTTATCCGGCGGACAGAAACAGAGAATTGCAATCGCACGTTCCCTTGCAATGAATCCCGACGTCATGCTGTTTGACGAACCGACCTCCGCACTCGATCCGGAAATGGTCGGCGAAGTCTTAGAACTCATGAGAGAACTGGCAAGAGACGGAATGACTATGGTCGTAGTCACCCACGAAATGGGCTTTGCAAGAGAAGTAGCAAACCGAGTCATGTTCATAGACGAAGGAAACATACAAGAAGAAAACAACCCGACGGAGTTTTTCGGCAACCCGAAAAACCCAAGACTAAAAGAATTCTTATCAAAGATACTATAAAATGCAATCCCAAAAGCAATGCAAAACGCCCAAACAAGTAGCGTGAGATGTTCTTGGCAGCACGATATTTTCGAAAACTTTTGTGTGGCATTTATATAGGCATTCACCAAACGCAACCGCCGTATCAGACTGTTTGAGACACGCAAGTGTCGAGTTTCTGATACGGCGGTTTGCCCGCGTTTGGCGAATGCCTATTTAATGCCACTAAAAAGTTTTCGCTATGTCGTGCTGCCAAGAACATCTCATGCGGCCCCTTTGCCGACACATTTGCTTTTCCCAACCATTATTGATATAATATTCAAGACAATTTTTAACGATTCGAGCTATTAGAAACAGGAGAACAAACATGGCATTTACACACCTGCACGTGCATACAGAATACAGTCTGTTAGACGGTTCAAACAAAATAAGTGAATATGTGGCAAGAGTAAAAGAACTGGGTATGAACAGTGCCGCAATCACCGACCACGGTGTCATGTTCGGAGTCATAGATTTTTACCGCAAAGCAAAAGAAGCAGGAATCAACCCAATCCTCGGCTGTGAGGTATATGTAGCACCAAACTCACGCTTCGATCGGGAAACAGTACACGGCGAAGACCGTTACTACCACCTTGTCCTGCTGGCAGAAAACAATACCGGATACAGCAATCTGATGAAAATCGTATCCAAAGGATTCGTAGACGGATACTATTATAAACCGCGTGTCGATATGGAGATTTTAGAGCGGTATCATGAGGGAATCATAGCCCTGTCCGCCTGCCTTGCAGGAGAAGTGCCAAGAGCCATCACCAGAGGCAGCTACGAAGAGGCAAAAGAGATCGCATTGCGTTATCAGAAATGTTTCGGAAAAGACAACTTCTTTCTGGAATTGCAGGATCACGGAATCCCGGAACAGGCAAACGTCAATCAGAACCTGCTGCGGATGAGCAAAGAACTCGGGATAGAACTTGTTGCGACAAACGATGTGCATTATACGTTTGCAGAAGATGCGGAGCCGCACGATATTCTGCTCTGTATCCAGACAGGCAAAAAACTGGCAGATGAGGACCGTATGAGATATGAGGGCGGTCAGTATTATGTCAAATCCGAAGAAGAGATGCGAAAACTTTTCCCATATGCATTGCAGGCATTGGAAAATACACAAAAAATCGCAGACCGCTGTCATGTCGAGATTGAGTTTGGCGTGACAAAGCTGCCGCATTTTGAAGTGCCGGAGGGATACGATTCCTGGACCTATCTGAACAAGCTGTGTTTTGAAGGATTAGAAAGACGTTATCCGGGGAATTATAAAGAATTAGAACCACGCTTGGAGTATGAGCTTTCCGTTATCAAAAAAATGGGATATGTAGACTATTTCCTGATTGTGTGGGATTTTATCCGCTATGCGAGAGAGCAGGACATTATTGTAGGACCGGGAAGAGGAAGTGCCGCGGGAAGTCTGGTATCCTATACAACGGGAATTACCAATATAGATCCGATAAAATATAATTTATTGTTTGAACGTTTTTTGAATCCGGAACGTGTGTCCATGCCGGATATTGATATAGATTTTTGTTTTGAGAGAAGACAGGAAGTTATTGATTATGTTGTAAAAAAATATGGGGAAGACTGCGTGACACAGATTGTTACATTCGGTACATTGGCGGCAAGAGGAGTGATCCGCGATGTCGGAAGAGTTATGGATTTGCCTTATGCCTATGTCGACGGAATCGCAAAACAAATTCCGAATGAACTCGGAATTACTATCGAGAAAGCACTTGTG
The DNA here is from genome assembly GCA_934351705.1 of uncultured Lachnospiraceae bacterium. Taxonomy (GTDB): domain Bacteria; phylum Bacillota; class Clostridia; order Lachnospirales; family Lachnospiraceae; genus Maccoyibacter. The sequence continues at coordinate 4,417 of CAKRJK010000004.1, read as the reverse complement.
ATGAACCCTGAGCTTCGGGGCATGTATCAGACAGATGATAACGTCAGAAACCTGATCGATATGTCCAAACGTTTAGAAGGACTTCCGCGTCATACCTCTATGCATGCGGCGGGCGTTGTAATCAGTCAGAAAGCAATGGACGAGTATGTTCCGTTGTCCAGAGCGTCTGACGGTACCATCACCACGCAGTTTACCATGACGACGATTGAAGAACTGGGCTTATTAAAAATGGACTTTTTGGGACTTAGAACCCTGACAGTGATTCAGAATGCCGTCAAGATGGCACAGAAAAATCACGGTGTAGAGATTGATATAGACAGACTGGATTTTAACGATAAAGCAGTACTTGATTCCATCGGAACGGGAAAGACCGAGGGAGTGTTCCAGTTGGAGAGTGCCGGCATGAAGAACTTCATGAAGGAGTTAAAGCCGCAGAGTCTGGAAGATATTATTGCGGGAATTTCTCTTTACCGTCCGGGACCGATGGACTTCATTCCTGCATATATCAAAGGAAAAAATAATCCCGATCTGGTGTCGTATGACTGCCCGCAGTTAGAGCCGATTCTTGCACCGACCTACGGCTGTATCGTCTATCAGGAGCAGGTTATGCAGATTGTGCGTGATCTTGCGGGATATACACTCGGACGAAGCGACCTGGTGCGTCGTGCAATGTCCAAAAAGAAAGCGTCGGTCATGGAACAGGAACGCAGAAACTTCGTGTACGGCAACGAGGAGGAAGGAGTTCCGGGATGTATCGCAAACGGAATACCGGAGCAGGTTGCAAACAAAATCTATGATGAGATGATAGATTTTGCAAAATATGCGTTTAACAAATCCCATGCGGCGGCATATGCTGTAGTGGCATACCAGACAGCGTATTTAAAACATTATTATCCGGTAGAATTCATGGCGGCATTGATGACCTCCGTTATGGATCACTCGACCAAAGTGTCTGAGTATATCCTGACCTGCCGCAGAATGGGAATTGAAATTTTACCACCGGACATCAACGAGGGAGAGGGTAATTTCTCGGTGTCGGGAAACAATATCCGTTACGGGCTTTCCGCGATAAAAAGTATCGGCCGTCCGGTGATCGAAGCACTGGTATGGGAGAGAGAGCACAACGGGGCATTTCGCGATTTAAAAGATTTCTGTACACGTTTAACCGGAAAAGAAATCAATAAACGGACATTGGAAAACTTTATCAAAGCGGGAGCATTTGACGGTCTGGAGGGAACCAGAAAACAGAAAATGCAGATTTATTCCGCAATACTCGAAAATATCAACGACGAGAAGAAAAACTCCATGGCAGGACAGATGAGTCTGTTTGACTTTGCCTCGGAGGATACAAAAGAAGATTTCGAGATCAAAATGCCCGATGTGGGAGAATTTCCGAAAGAGACGCTGCTTGGATTTGAAAAAGAAGTGCTTGGCGTTTACATCAGCGGTCATCCGTTGGAGGAATACGAAGAAAAGTGGAGAAAAAACATCTCCGCAACGACAAATGATTTTCTGTTAGAGGAAGAAACAGGAAAAGTGAAGATTGCAGATAATCAAAGTGTCATTGTCGGAGGAATGATTACGGATAAAACGATTAAATATACAAAGAATAATAAGACGATGGCTTTTATCACACTGGAGGATCTGCTCGGAACGGTAGAAGTAATTATCTTTCCGCGTGATTATGAACGGTATCATTCCTATTTGAACATAGATGATAAAATTTTTATCAGAGGACACGCGAGCGTCGAGGAAGATAAGAGCGGAAAAGTGATTTGCGAGAAAATCTACGGATTTGACGAGACGAAGAAAGAGCTTTGGATTCAGTTCCCGGACAAAGAGGAATATGAAAAAGAAGAGAGGAAACTTTTTCAACTGATACAAAATTCGGACGGCAACGACAGCGTGGTGATCTATACCTCAAAAGAGCGTGCAATGAAAAGGCTTCCGGCGAACCGCAACGTCCATATCGAACCGCAGCTATTAGAGATACTGAGGGATAGTTATGGGGCAGGGAATGTAAAAGTTGTGGAAAAAGGCATTGAAAACAACAGGAAAAGAGATTAGAATAGGAAAAGTAGTTATAGAACCATAGGAGGAAAAAGAAATGGAAAAGGAAATTAAAACTATCGGAGTTTTAACAAGCGGTGGGGATGCGCCGGGAATGAATGCGGCAATTCGTGCAGTGGTTCGTCAGGCTTTGACAAAGGGATTAAAAGTAAAGGGAATTAAGAGAGGCTATGCAGGTCTTTTACAGGAAGAAATTATAGATATGAAATCCACAGATGTTTCAGATATCATCCAAAGGGGCGGAACGATTTTGCAGACAGCACGCTGCAAGGAGTTCACAACACCGGAAGGACAGCAAAAGGGAGCGGAAATCTGTAGAAAACACGGAATTGACGGAATCGTGGTAATCGGTGGTGACGGCTCTTTTAAAGGAGCACAAAAACTTGCGGAACACGGAATCAATACCATAGGTCTTCCGGGAACGATTGATCTGGATATTGCGTCCACAGAGTACACCATCGGCTTTGATACGGCGGTAAACACAGCGATGGAGGCGATTGACAAAGTGCGTGATACCTCAACCTCCCATGAGAGATGCTCGATCATCGAGGTTATGGGACGCGGTGCGGGTTACATTGCACTCTGGTGCGGTATCGCAAACGGCGCGGAGGATATTCTTTTGCCGGAGAAATACAACTATGACGAGCAGGTGCTGGTAAACAATATCATCAACAACCGTAAACGCGGAAAGAAACATCACATCATTATCAACGCAGAGGGAATCGGACACTCTACCAGTATGGCAAAACGTATCGAAGCCGCAACCGGAGTGGAGACAAGAGCAACAATCTTAGGACACATGCAGCGTGGAGGAAGTCCGACATGTAAGGATCGTGTTTATGCGTCTACGATGGGAGCAATGGCGGTCGATCTGCTGTGCGAGGGCAAGACGAACCGTGTTGTGGGATACCGTCACGGAGAATTTGTGGACTTTGATATTGACGAGGCATTGGCAATGCAGAAGGGAATCGAGGAATACCAGTGGGAGGTATGTCAGAATTTATCCCGATAGGAGAACTATGATTACAAGTACAAAGAATCCTCAGGTCAAGAATCTGATACAGTTAAATACAAAAGGAAAGGCACGAAGAACTTCTCGTGCCTTTGTTGTAGAGGGAAGAAAAATGTTTTTGGAAGCACCGAAAGACTGGATGGAGTCGGTTTTTGTGTCGGAAAGTTTTCTGGAGAGCAACCGCGACATTCTAAACGACTGCCAATATGAGGTGGTGTCCGATCCGGTGTTTAAGCATATCTCGGATACGATGACGCCGCAGGGCATTCTGTGCGTGTTAAAAATGCCGGAATACACACTGGACGATCTTTTCGGAGAGGACAAAGACACGCCACTTTTGCTGATTACCGAGAATGTGCAGGACCCGGGCAACCTCGGAACCATGTTTCGGACTGCGGAGGGAGCCGGAGTTACCGGAATCTTGATGAGCAAAAATACCGTGGATGTGTTCAATCCAAAAACCATCCGTTCTACGATGGGATCTGTTTACCGGATGCCGTTTTTGTACACGGAAGATATCAAAGAATCGGTGGAGTTGTTAAAAAGACAGGGCATTTCCTGTTATGCGGCACATTTAAAGGGCAAAGATTTCTATGAAAAATCGGATTACACACAACCGACTGCGTTTTTGATCGGAAATGAAGGAAACGGACTCAGCGAGGAACTGGCAGACACGGCGGATACATATATCAAAATCCCGATGGGCGGAAAACTGGAATCTCTGAACGCTGCGATGGCGGCGGGGATTCTGATGTACGAGGCGAACCGCCAGAGAAGAATAGAACATATATAAGAAAAGCTATCTCGTTTATTCTACGAGATAGCCTTTTTTTCTAAGCTGTTCTTCGACAGCGTCTAAAATTTCTTCGGAAACGGCTTCCACGGTATGACAGTGAAGTCCGCCGGTCAATACCTTTAACGGCTGTGCCGGAGTATGTACCAGTTTATCCAAAAAGTCATTGACGTCCAGACGGTTATTGAGGATTAAGTCAGCCATGATCTGTCCGTATATTTCATGGGAAACCGAGACATCCAGAATCTTTCCGCCGCAGTCCACAATGGTATAAAGTTCATCCTGAATCTGTTCATCTGAGTGCAATACCAGAAAAGTTCTCTTGAAAGAAACCTTATCGGTATCAGGATGGAACATCAGATAACCTTTGTAGGTGCTTAAAATATTTTTGTTGGTCGCACGAAGCAGGGCAATATCCTGCACGATGATCTGTCGGCTGACATTACATTTTTTGGCAATGTCCGTACCGGAGATGGGAACATCGGTGTCCGATAATAATTTTAAAATATAGCTGCGTCTTTCATCACCTTCCATGTCAGTCC
>CAKRJK010000003.1 GCA_934351705.1 uncultured Lachnospiraceae bacterium | reverse complement strand
GTCATAGATAATGACTGCTCCTACTTTGTTGGCATAGTCTACCCACTCCTGAAGCTGTGACTTTGTGATGGTGGTTCCTGTCGGGTTGTTCGGCAGACAAAGGTAAATAACATCCGGTGTCTCTTTCGGAAATTCCGGCACAAAACCGTTCTCCTGTGTACACGGCATATAAATAACATCGCTCCACGTCTCACTGTCGGCACTATACACGCCTGTTCTTCCTGCCATGACGTTAGAATCCACATAAACCGGGTAAACAGGATCGCAGACCGCAATCTTGGTATCTGCCGCAAAAAGCTCCTGAATATTGGCAGAATCGCATTTTGCTCCGTCTGAGACAAAAATCTCATCCGCCGCAATGTCACATCCTCTGTTCTGATAATCATTTTTTGCGATTGCATCTCTCAAAAATTCATAGCCTAAATCCGGTGCATAACCGTGGAATGTCTCTGCATTTCCCATCTCGTCTACGGCTTTATGCATCGCCTCAAGAATCGCCGGAGCGATCGGTTGTGTCACATCTCCGATTCCGAGACGGATGATGTCCTTGTCCGGGTTTGCTGCCTGGTATGCATTTACTTTTTTTGCAATATTACTGAACAGATAGCTGCCCGGTAATTTCTGAAAATTGTCATTTACGTGAAACATGATTTTCCCTCTTTTCTTTTTGTCTTTATACTTATATTTCTTATTTGGTATCCAACGCAATCTCGCCTTCAAAGACAATGACTGCCGGTCCTGTCATATACACATGGTTGCTCTCTTTATCCCAGCGGATCGTCAGATCTCCGCCCCGCAGATGAATGAGTACCTCCTCATCGCAAAGACCGTTTAAGATTGTGGCAACCGCCGTCGCACAGGCTCCCGTTCCGCAGGCAAGCGTCTCACCCGAGCCACGCTCCCACACACGCATCTGCAACGTCTTTTTGTCCAGAACCTTGACAAATTCGGTGTTGATTTTTTTCGGAAAACGCTCATGGCATTCAAAACCCGGTCCGATTTTTTCGATTTCGAGATTCTCAACATCCTCCATGTACACAACACAGTGCGGATTGCCCATGGATACGCAGGTCATACGATATTTTGTACCGTTCACATTGATTTCTTCGTCAATCACTCTGCTGTTGTCCGATATGACCGGAATCTGTGCCGCCTCTAACTGCGGCTCACCCATATCCACCTCAATCTGTACCGCCTGATTCTCCTCTGTGATCAGATGAAGGTACTTGATTCCCGCAAGTGTCTCAATACTGATGTCGGTCTTGTCTGTCAGACCTTTGTCATAAACATATTTTCCGACACAGCGGATTCCGTTTCCGCACATCTCGGCTCTGGAGCCGTCTGCGTTATACATCGCCATCTCAAAATCTGCAACCTTTGACGGCTTTATCAGAATCAATCCGTCCGAACCGATTCCAAAATGTCTGTCGCTGACGATTCTGGACAACTCCTCCGGATGTTCTATCTTTTCCTCAAAACAATTTACATATACATAATCGTTGCCGATTCCCTGCATTTTTGTAAATTTCATGTTCATCTCTCCTTTTTCCCAAATCTCCTCCTCATTATAAAGGTTTTCCGGTTCGATTACTTCTATTTTAGTAAAAAAAGCACTTTCTGACAAGTGTTCCGCATTTTTTGTTCTGTTAGTATTCCTTTTTGGTACTACTATTTTAAATATTCTAACACTTTTTCGTAGGACATGGTTCCTCCAAACAAATCCAACGCACTTCCGATGGTCACGTTCAACCTGTTTTGTCCGTATGTTTTTAACTGCTCCAAATCCGAAAAGCTTCCGACACCTCCGGCATACGTCACAGGCAGTTTTCCCCACTCACCGAGCATTTTTACAAGCTCTGTCTCGATCCCGTCTGCCTTCCCCTCGACATCCACCGCATGAATCAAAAACTCTGCGGCGTATTCCGAAAGCATATCAAGAAGCTCTGTGCTTACTTTCTCCTCGGTAAACTTCTGCCACCGGTCCGTCACAATATAATAACCATCCTCTTTTCTGCGGCAGCTTACATCTAACACCAGATGTTCCCTGCCCACCGCATCCTTTAATTTTTGCAGATTTTCATAATGAACCTTTCCGTTTTTGAATACATAGGATGTCACGATGACATGACTTGCACCCATCTGTAAAAATTCCGCGGCATTCTCAGCAGTGATTCCTCCGCCAATCTGAAATCCGTTCGGATATGCCGCTAACGCCAGCATTGCCTGTCTTTTTGTCTCCTCATAATACTCGGAAGTTACCGGATTTAAGAGGATGATATGACCTCCCCGCAAGTGATCTTTTTTGTATAAGTCCGCAAAAAATGCGGCATCCTGCCATGCCACAAAATTCTCCTCTGCCCGGTTGCCCTCATCCAAAAGGCTTCCTCCTACAATCTGCTTTACTTTTCCGTTATGTATGTCGATACACGGTCGAAATTCCATAGGTACCGCTCCTTTTTTCGAAAATTTGAGTTATCTTTCGCTTTTCGCTTAGAATAGCATAATTTTACAGAAAAAGAAAGTCACTACTTGAAATCTTTACATCTAATTTGTTGACAGTTGGGTTCTTTTTTGCTAGAATTGAACAATTAAAACCTAAAGTTATTAACATAAGAAAGAGAGGAACAATTTCATGGGTACAATTATCGGTGAAGGAATTACATTTGATGACGTTTTATTAGTCCCTGCCTATTCCGAAGTCACTCCGAATATGATTGATTTATCTACTTATCTTACCAAGAAAGTAAAGTTAAACATTCCTATGATGAGTGCAAGCATGGATACCGTCACAGAACACAGAATGGCAATCGCAATGGCCAGACAGGGTGGTATCGGTATCATTCACAAGAACATGTCCATCGAAGCACAGGCAGATGAGGTGGATAAGGTAAAGCGTTCAGAAAACGGTGTTATTACCGATCCTTTCTCACTCTCTCCTGAACATACATTGCAGGATGCGGACAACCTTATGGCAAAATTCCGTATCTCCGGTGTTCCGATTACAGAAGGCACAAAATTAGTCGGTATCATCACAAATCGTGACTTGAAATTCGAGACAGATTTTTCTAAAAAAATCAAAGAATCTATGACTTCCGAAGGTTTGATCACTGCTTTGGAGGGCATCACACTGGACGAGGCAAAAGCAATCCTCGCCAAAGCCAGAAAAGAAAAATTACCAATCGTTGACAAAGATAACAATTTAAAAGGATTAATCACAATCAAAGACATTGAGAAACAGATCAAATACCCTCTTTCCGCAAAGGATGCACAGGGCAGACTGTTGTGTGGTGCCGCTGTCGGCGTTACCGCAAACACAATGGAGCGTGTTGACGCTCTGGTAAAAGCTCATGTCGATGTCATTGTTGTGGACTCCGCACACGGACATTCCAAGAACATTATCAATACCGTAAAACAAATCAAATCCGTTTATCCTGACTTACAGGTCATTGCAGGTAATGTCGCAACCGGCGCTGCCGTAAAAGCATTGATCGAAGCCGGTGCAGACGCTGTCAAGATTGGTATCGGACCGGGTTCTATCTGTACTACCCGCGTGGTTGCAGGTATCGGTGTTCCGCAGATTACCGCTATTATGGACAGTTACGCTGTTGCAAAAGAGTACGGCATTCCAATCATTGCCGACGGCGGTATCAAATATTCCGGTGATATGACAAAGGCGATTGCCGCAGGTGCAAATGTCTGCATGATGGGAAGTATTTTTGCAGGATGTGACGAAAGTCCGGGAACCTTTGAATTATATCAGGGAAGAAAATACAAAGTATACCGCGGTATGGGTTCTCTTGCCGCTATGGAGAACGGCTCAAAAGACCGCTATTTCCAGGAAGATGCCAAGAAATTAGTACCGGAGGGCGTCGAGGGACGTGTCGCTTACAAGGGAACTGTGGAAGATACCGTATTCCAGTTAATCGGTGGTCTTCGTTCCGGTATGGGTTACTGCGGTGCTCCGAACATTGAGACTTTAAAAGAAACAGGAAAATTCGTAAAGATTTCCGCCGCTTCCTTAAAAGAGAGTCATCCGCATGATATTCATATCACAAAAGAGGCTCCAAACTACAGCATCGACGAATAAAAAACAAAGACATACAATAAGGGCTTGCCGATCGGCAAGCCCTGTTTTCATCTAGCGATTTGTACTTGTAGTATTGTTTGTGGTATTATTGACACCATTCTGCTCCATACCCATACCGTTTGTATTGGTATTGTTCTGATTGTTGGTGTTATTCTGATTGTCACCGTTTCCGGTTACCTTTCTTGCGGCATCACCAACGCCTTCGCCGACATCCTCAACGCCTTCCACAACTCCTCTGCCGACATCCTCGGCTCCGTCAACAACACCGTCTGTCACATCTTTGACAGCGTCACCGGCATCGTCAATCGCATTATCTGTTTTACCGGTAACATTGTTGTCTGTTCCCTGTGTATCGTTTGCATTATCGTTGTTATTACCACAGGCTGTAAAAGTTCCCAACGCTGCAATCAGCATGGTACCAAGCATAATCTTTTTAAATTTTTTCATATTAATACTATCTCCTTTTCTGTGATAATACTAATATGTCCTGTATTTTTGTAATTATACGATACTACTGATTTTTTTCAAAAAACTCCGACAGCTTTTTTTGAATCTTCGCACTGGAAACCGGCTTGATCAGATACTCTTCCGGCTTCAACTCCATGCATTCCAATACGCGGTCTCTATCAGTCACTGCGGTCATAAAAAAGACCGGTATGTCTTTTGTCTCGTCCATCTGTCGCATCTTACGCAGAATTGTCGGACCGTCCATGCCCGGCATCATATAATCCAAAAGCATAACGTCCGGTGTCTGCTGTGAGAGAAACTTCAATGCTTCCTCTCCCGATTTCAGACAATACACTTTGTAGGTTTCCTTCAGGTAAGAGCGAATCACCTGCAATGTCATCGGGTCATCGTCCACAATCAAGACTTTCTTTCTTTCATCCTCTGCCATGCACTAAAACCTCCTTAAAATCATGATATTATATCATAAAAAGGTTGAATTATGCAAGCTATTTTCGCATTTTCGGCTCAAATATCCAGGACGCAATATAACCGAAAATCAATGCGGCTGAAATTCCCACTGCACTTGCCTTGAATCCTCCGGAAAACAGTCCCAAAAAGCCCTGTACGTCAACTGCCTCCTTGATTCCCTTCCAAAGTGTATTTCCAAATCCCAAAAGCGGAACGCTCGCTCCTGCCCCCGCATAATCCACAATCGGCTGATAGATTCCGACCGCTCCAAGCACAGAACCGAGGCAGACAAGCAGTACCATGATCCTTCCCGGCATCATCTTTGTCTTTTCCATTAATATCTGGGCTAGGGCACAGATCAGTCCGCCTACCCAGAATGCATTGATATAATCCATCCTCTCACCTCCTATGCGTGTTCTATCACGACTGCATGTGCAATTCCCGGAACATTCTGTCCCTCGTTAAAGCTGACGGTCGACAATAGCGCTCCTGTCGGCACAAACAAAATCCGCTGATAGCTTCCCTGTTCTACTTTTTTCAAAAAATGGGCACTCATAGTCACCGCCGCACATCCGCAGCCGGAACCTCCCGACTGCGTTCCCTGCTCCTCACTGTCAAAAATCTCTATTCCGCAGTCCGTATGAACGTTCGCAATATCGTATCCCTTTTCCCGAAGCAGATCAATCAGGATTTCCTTTCCCACTTTTCCCAGATCTCCGGTAATGATCTTATCGTAATCCTCCGGCTTTCTGTCAAAATCCTGTAAATGATGGTAGATGACATCACACGCCGCAGGTGCCATCGCCGCTCCCATATTCATAGAATCTTTGACTCCGTAATCTACGATCCTTCCTGTTGTAGTGCCCGTCACCCTTGCTTTCGCACGTGTGGTACTGATGACAAACGCTCCGCTTCCCGTAACCGTCCATGTGGCGGATAGCGGCCGTTGGTTTGCATACTCCAACGGAAACCGGAACTGCTTTTCCGCACTCGCAAAATGACTTGACGTCACTGTGATAACATTCTCGGCGTATCCCGCCGCCACGCACATGGCACCGAGTGCCATCGACTCTCCTGCGGTCGAACAGGCACCGTACAATCCGAATAACGGGATTTCATAATCCATCAAACCAAACGAGGTTGCAATATTCTGCCCCAGCAGATCTCCCGCAAAAATATAGCGGATGTCCTCCGGCTTGAGATTTGCTTTTCCGAGCGCCAGCGCCACCGCTTCTTTTTGCAGTGTGCTCTCCGCATCCTCCCAGTTATCCGCACCGAATTTGTCATCCTCACAAATCATATCAAATTTTTTTCCTAACGGTCCTTCCCCTTCCTTTTTTCCCACAATATTTCCGGTTGCAAGAATATAAGGCGGTTTGTGAAAGGCAAGGCTCTGCTTTCCTTTCATCTGTGAAAGAAACTCGATCTGTTCCATAAAAAAACCTCCCATACTTTTTGATAGTATGAGAGATTTTGGGTATTTTTATGCTTTTGATTCAAAATAAGCCGAATCCTCTAATAAGGTATACAGCGTCGGCGAAAGATGATATTCTTCCAACAGTGCGTCGACTTCTTTTAACATCTGTTTTTTATGCTCCTTCGAGACGGTTCTTTTTTTGGCACGAATCAGGAGATTCTTCGGTGTATGTGATAAATCCACAAACTCTAATAAGTCTGTCTTATAACCACACACTTCCAACAGATTCGCCCGGATAGCATCGGTCATCAATGCCGCCGTCCTCTCCCGAATCAGTCCGTAACGCGTCAAAATCGAAAAACGCTCGCTCTGTATCTGTGCGTTCAATTCGTGCTGACAACACGGAACGGAAAAAATCAATTTCGCATCCCAGCAGATTGCATTGTATAGTGCAAAATCCGTCGCCGTATCACAGGCGTGAAGTGTCACCACCATGTCAATCGGTTCTGTCTTTTTGTAGCCGTTGATGTCGCCCAGCTCAAAATGCAGATTGTCATATCCGTATTTCTCTGCTGTCGCATTACACTTGCGGATCACGTCTTCCTTGAGATCAAGACCGGTCATGTGTACCGTCTTTTTGCGTATCTCGGTAAAATAGTAATACAGGATAAACGTCAGGTATGATTTCCCACATCCGAAATCAATTATATTCCACTCATCTTGATCCTCTTTGCTCACCGCATCATCAATCAATTCCACAAACCGGTTGATCTGACGATACTTGTCATACATACTGTGTACAACTTTTCCGTCTTTAGTGAAGATTCCCATATCTATGAGCGGCTCTATCCGTTCCCCCTCCAAAAGCAGATATTGCTTTTTGCGGTTGTGAGCGTCCTGCTCCTTCGGTGCGGCAGAACAGGATTTCTGTGTCATGTGTACCTTGCCTTTCTTGGATACCATGATCTGAAACTCCGTTCCGTCTGCCCAGGCATTCAACTGAAAGAAATGCTCTCCCAATTCCTGCTCCAGATAGTCTGCAACTTCCTGCTTTGAAAAATTCTTGTGGAATACCTGCTTTTGTGTGTAGCACTCCAACTGGTAATCCTTCGCCTTTCGGACGATCTGAATTTTTCGGTATTCGCAGTTCTTTGGTTTACTCAATACAATCTGATATATATTTGCAGATAAAAGTTTTTCTATTTCCGGTTTCATATGATTAGTCAATCTTGAAAAATCCTACTTCTTGTTCTAATTGTTTTGACAGCGTTGTCAAATCTTTTGCTGCCTCTGCCAACAGGTTCATCGTAGCATTCAGCTCCTGCATAGACGCTGTGGTCTGCTGTGTACTTGCGGCATTCTCCTGAGAGATTGCAGAAAGATTCTGAATCGCATCAACAACTTTTTGTCTTGCTACCGCATAGCTGTCTGTCTGCTGTTTGATATTGTCTGTCTCATCTTTTGATTCATCAATACCCTTGCTTACTTTTGTTACCTGTTCTTTTGTCTTGTCCAGCTTCTCCTGCTGTTCTGCCACTAAGATATTGACACCCTGCATGATCTCAACCATCTTCTCGGATTCCTCAAACAAATTGTTGATGACTTCCTGTATCTGAGCCGCAGACTGATTGGACTGCTCTGCCAATTTGCCGATCTCATCCGCTACTACTGCAAAGCCTCTTCCTGCCTCACCGGCTCTTGCCGCCTCAATACTTGCATTGAGTGCCAACAGACTGGTCTGTCCTGCGATAGAGGTAATCAGCTTGGTTGCCTCACCAATCTCCTGTACTGAATCATTGGTTGCCTGTATCTGGCGTCCGATGTGATCAATCGCCTGTGTCGTCTTGTCGTTTGATTCTGCCAATTTTCGGATAATATCAGTGGATTCATCTCCCGCACGCTCCATCTGGACAGATGCGTCTGTCAGAGTATCAACACCGTCTACAATACGGTTGACTACTTCACCCATATTGCCGACATGCATGGATGCCTCTTCAATCTCCTCTGCCTGTGAAACGGCACCTTTGGAAATATCTTCTACGGCACGGCTGATCTCGTCTGCCGCCATGTTGCTCTGTTCTGCCATATGGCTCAAATTCGTACCGGAATTATATAACGTATCGGAAGACTCCTTGATGTCTCCGATAATGGTAACCAGTTTATCGCGGAGATTTTCAATCGCTCTTGCCATCTGTCCGATTTCATCCGTACGTTTTGATACACGTGTATCCAACTGAATGTTGACATGTCCCTCGGACAAAGATACGATGGTCTCTTCCGCTCTCTTTAATGCATTGATCAGACTCTTTGATGCTAAAAATGTTGTAATAGTTGTAAGAATAACCAGACCGATAGCAATCAAAACCGTCATCTTGATACTGTCAATTTCATACTCTTTGATCACGGATTCCGGGTTCAGAATACCGACCATACCGATCACAGAATTATCGGAATTCTTTAACGGTTTTGCGTAAAGATAATATTTCTTTCCGTCAATCACAAGGTCCTTTGTCTGATATTCTTTTCCTTTGTCCAATACACTTTCCAGCAAATCCTTCTCGGTCAGTTTCTTGCCAAGAATTCTTTCGTTCGATTTGCTCATAATCGTAGTCAGCTCTATGGTATCGCCCCATGTCATGATAATGTCATAATCAGAATCTTCTGTAAACTGATCCATCAAAGCACTGCTCTCACGCATCGGCATTTTCTTGGCTTTTACCATTCCGACTCCGTCTACAAACTCGTAATCTCCCGGTGTCGTAATCTCATATGCCTCGGTAACACTGCCCGCCATACTCTTCATACCCTCAAACAAGGTACTCTCTGTACTGGTCTTGATGTCCCTGACCGAAAGCAATGCTAAAATAATCGCAACTGCAATGACCGGCATCATACCGAGTAACATCAGACGCATTGTCATGCCCACACCTTTTGCTTTTTTTTGAAGTTCTTCTCTCGATTCTCTCATAGGTATTCTCCTTTACAACATTCTCTTTTGTACTCCAAAAGTACTATAACAATATTATATTACAAGCACTTTTTCTGTGCAATATGATTCTTCCAAATTCACCTCAAATATTGACAAAATTTCAAAAAAAAACTAGAATTAGGCACAAATATTTTACGGTATACAGAGAGGAGCGATTTTTTATGCAAATGAACCAGACACCATCATCCGAACGTATCCATATCGGCTTTTTCGGAAGAAGAAATGCTGGCAAATCCAGCGTGTTAAACGCCGTCACCGGACAGAACCTTTCCATCGTTTCCGATATCCGGGGAACCACCACAGATCCCGTGCAAAAAGCAATGGAGCTTCTTCCGCTCGGACCGGTCGTTGTGATCGACACTCCGGGAATTGACGATGAGGGAGAACTCGGCACGCTGCGTGTCAAAAAAAGCTATCAGGTCTTAAACAAAACGGACATTGCCGTTCTGGTAACAGACTCCACCGTCGGACTTACCCCACAGGATCTCGCTCTGATGGAAAAGATCGAAGCGAAAAAAATCCCCTGCATTGTCGCCTTTAACAAATGCGACCTTGCACCCTCCGATGTGATCGCCGCCAATAAGGAGCTTCTGCGTTCCAGACAGATTCCTTTTGAGACGGTGAGCACCGTGACAAAGGACGGCATTCACGAGTTGAAAGAACGCCTTGCACATCTTGGAAAGACACCGGAGAACAAACTTCGGATCGTCGGAGATCTCATTTCGCCGAACGATTTCATTGTCCTTGTTGTCCCGATCGACTCCGCCGCCCCGAAAGGACGTCTGATCCTGCCTCAGCAGCAGACCATCCGCGACATCTTAGAATCGGAGGCTGTGTCTGTTGTCGTAAAAGAGAATTATTTGAAAGAAACCTTAGCATCCCTCGGCAAAAAACCAAAACTTGTCATCACCGACAGCCAGGCATTTGCCGAAGTATCCGCCGTCACCCCAAACGATATGATGCTGACTTCTTTTTCTATCCTGTTTGCCCGTTATAAAGGCAATCTGGAAACGGTTGTAAACGGCGTGACCGCCTTAAATCAAATTGAAAACGGAGATAAGATTCTGATTTCCGAGGGCTGTACACACCACCGTCAATGCGACGACATCGGCAGTGTCAAACTGCCCCGCTGGATTCGTGAATACACAAAAAAAGAACCGGAGTTTGTTTTTTCCTCCGGCACTGAATTTCCTGATGATCTGTCTCCGTACAAACTGATTGTTCACTGCGGAGGCTGTATGTTAAATGAGCGTGAAATGAAATACCGCCTTGCCTGTGCAGCCGACCAGAATATTCCAATCACCAATTACGGCATTTTGATTGCCTATATGAACGGCATTCTAAAGAGAAGTTTAGAGCCGTTCCCTGCGATCGCAAAACTACTGGCAGACGACACTAAACCTGTATGATCACAGCCATCAGCTGCAAATCATCCGTTTCGGATGCATTTGCAATGCTGTGTCTGCCCCCGTTTTTGCAGATACATACATCTCCCTGTCTGACTTCACAGCACTCTCCGTTGTCGTTATAATTTGCGATTCCCGACAACACGGTAATGATCTCTTCTTCTCCGATGTGTTCATGCATTCCGAGAGAACATCCCGGTTTTAAGATCAGACGTGCGATGACATTTGCCGCACTGTCATATTCTCCTTTAACGACAGATGGGATCATCTCGACAACACCCTCGCCGCCTTTCATATGCTCATTCATCATATGCTGAATGTCTTCGTATTTTTTTACCATGTTATCCCTCCTGTTATATTGTGACACTTCTCCCTTTGATTATACTTATTTTTTCTCGTATGGTATCTTATGTGTTTTGATTTTTTAACCGAGTGCCACGTCGAGAATCATCATAATCAAAAAACCGACGGCAAAACCGATCGTACTGATATTGGTATGCTCGCCGACAGACGCTTCGGGAAGCAGTTCCTCTACCACGACATAAATCATGGCTCCTGCGGCAAACGCCAATAAGTACGGAAGAATCGGCGTGACCAGTCCCAACAGAAAAATTGTGATTGCCCCTCCGATAGGCTCTACAACGCCGGAAAGCATTCCGTAAAGGAATGCTTTTTTCTTTGTATTTCCCTCTGCCACCAGTGGCATGGACACAATCGCGCCCTCGGGAAAGTTCTGAATGGCAATTCCGATCGCGAGAGCCACAGCTGCCGCAAACGTAACGCCCTTTTCTCCGGTCAACGCTCCCGCAAACGCGACACCGACTGCCATTCCCTCGGGAATATTGTGAAGTGTAATTGCTAACACCATCATGGTTGTTTTCTTTAACTTACTCGGTATTCCTTCCGGAACATCACTATTGATATGCAGATGTGGAATCAAATAATCCATGCCCAATAAAAACAGGATTCCCAGCGTAAAACCTACTGCTGCCGGGAGAAAAGCCAGTTTTCCCCAATCCTGCGACATATCGATTGCCGGGATCAACAGGGACCAGACCGATGCCGCCACCATGACTCCCGATGCAAAACCTAAAAGTGCTTTCTGAACATTGATATTCATTGCATCTTTGATAAAAAAGACGCACGCCGCTCCCAATGTTGTTCCCAAAAACGGTATCAAAAGACCTACTGCTATCTGCATATTTTTTAAACTCCTTATTTAAATTTTAGAGTTTGAAAAATTCCATATCCTTCTCGAGATTTTTGGACAGAGTTTTCAGATTACCCGCAGCACCTGCTAAAATGCGGATTGTCTCATTCAGCTCTGCCATAGAGGCTGTTGTCTCCTCCGTGCTTGCCGCATTTTCCTGTGAAATTGCTGACAGATTTGAAATAACATCAATGACTTTCTCTCTTGATGTATCACAGATTTCCGTACGACTCTGGATCGCCTCTGTCTCTTCTCTGGAATTATCCACTCCCTCTGCCACATCGACAAATTTCGCTTTTGTCTCGTTCAATTTCTCCTGCTGTTCATTTACGATTACTTCTACTTCGCCCATGATCTGTACCGTTGCCTCGGAATCTTTGAGTAATTCCGCGATGATCTGTTTGATCTTTTCTGCAGAATCATTGGACTGCTCTGCCAATTTCTGAATCTCGGATGCCACAACCGCAAATCCTTTTCCGTGTTCGCCCGCTCTGGCTGCCTCAATGGAAGCATTCAGTGCCAAAAGACTTGTTTGACCCGCGATTGCAGTGATTAACTCTACCGCCTCGCCGATCATCTGTACCGAATCATTGGTCGTATGGATCTGGTTGCTGATCTTCTCGATTGCTTTTGTTGTTCTGTCATTGGATTTTGATAATTCGTGAATAATCTGGGTAGACTCATCACTCGCATTTTTCATCTTGGCGGAAGTCTTATCCAAGCCGTCTACATTGGTTACAATCTCTTCAATGACATTTCCCATGTCTCCGATATGTACCGATGCAGCCTCGATCTCCTCTGCCTGGGAAACAGCTCCCTTTGAGATGTCTTCTATTACTTTACTCATCTGTTCGGTTGTGGTGCTTGTGTTTTCTGCCATTTCACTTAAATTATTTCCAGAATCCAGTAAAACCTCGGATGATTTCTTGATGTCTCCGATAATCTCCAAAAGTTCCTGTCTTAAGTGCTCGACCGCTTTTGCCATATCACCGATTTCATTTCTTCGTTCTATCAGCTCTTCTCTTACCGGTGTGATAAGGTTTCCATCGGCAAGTTCTACAATCGCCTCTCTCGTACCCTTAATCGAAGCCGCAAGTTTTTTGGATGTGAAGATTGAAACGATTGCTGCAATCAAAAAGATTACTGTGGTTGCGATTGCAACAGCTGTAACTCTGTCGATAATGTATGAATGCTGGCTTTCTGCCTCACGTCCCGCAAAAATCATACCGATAATCGTGCCGTCTGCGTTTTCCAAAGGCACATAGTATGCATAATAAGGCTGTCCGTTAATCTCAACATCCGTATCCGAATACTCTTTTCCCTGCTTTAATACTTTTTTCACAACTTCTTCCGATGCCTGTGTTCCGATCAGACGCTCTTTTGTCTTTGCATCCTCCAAAGATGTTGTGACACGCGTGTCACCGTAGAATACAGTAATATCTACCCCTGTATTCTTTTTGATCCGATCTATAATCTCATAATTCTCGCTGATCTTCTGTGTTCCTTTATATACGGTTCCGTCCTCTTTTTGTACAAAGTCATCGTCATTGAGATGTGTGTAGACTTCTTTCATCTCATATGCTGCTACCTTCAAACCTTTTAAGGACTCATTTTTCATTCCATCACTCAGACTGTTCCCTGCAAATACAGTCACAAGAACTCCCATAAAAATACACGGCAACAATGCCATCGTTACTAACATTGCCATGATTGACATGTGCTTTACTTTGTTCATAATTCAACATCCTCCTTCAATGTACATTCTAAAAGCAAACTAGTACCATTATAGAGGATTCTTTTTTCCTGTCCAGCCTTTTTCCGTATTTTTCGGCTTTTTTCGTTATCTTCCGAATTTTATGCGTGTTTTTTCGACTTTTTTTGTGACTTTCTTCCTATTAAAATATCCTATCTGTTTCGTATGAATTTTCTATCTCTGAGAACGGTTTGACCGGTTTTGCTTCTCCGGTATGTACACCGATATGCTTCTCCATCCAGACCATATCATACCATCGGTGAAACTTATATCCGCACTGATGAAATTCTGCCACCATCTGATACCCCAGACGCTCATGAAACCGTATGCTGTCTTTTGTCAGATACTCGTCCTCTGTGACCGGACTTGCAATGCAGGCGTTCAGATTGAGGATGCCCTGCTCTTTTAAAATATGCTCAAGTGCCCGGTACAACGATTTTCCGATTCCCATGCCTTTCTTATCACGATCCACATATATGCTGGTTTCCACACACCAGTCATACGCACTTCGCTCTTTGAAAGCGGACGCGTATGCATATCCTGTTATCTCACCGTCTGCCTCGGCTACCAGATACGGATACTTTTGCCTGGTACTTCGTATCCGCTCTTTAAACTCCTCGATACAGGGTACTTCATACTCAAATGTAATGGCTGTCTTTTCGATATAAGGTGCATAAATCTTTAAAATATTTTCTGCGTCCTCTACGTTTGCGATGCGTATGTTTACCCGGTTTTGTTCCACACTGATTCCCTCTTTCTCATTCTATTTCTTGGAACGATTGCTTTTTCTCCAATCTCTTATGATTTTATCTGTTTTTCGCTCAATGTCAATTCTTGTTGCTTTGCATTCTTTTGGGTATTGTCTTCCTGCACGGAATGCAACACGCACCATCAGCCCCGATACGACCGGGAGCATAATTTCCATCATCCCCTGTGGGAAGATAAAGTGGGTTCCGTGTTCATACAGCAATTTCTCAAACTCACATTCATGCGGCAGAGATTGCAGTCTTTCTTCCATTCTGTTTATGTATTTGCAGGTATCCCAAAGCACATCATCCTCGGCACCGATACAAACAATCCTGCCTTTGATATTTTCTATTTTTATTTTTTCTTCTTCTCTAAGCGGATGGCGGCGTTCGGATTCATCGAACATTTTTCGGCTGGCAATCATATCGCCGCCCTCTTTTGATTCTTTTTTGAGCATCATCCAATACTTCGGATGACGGTAGGCAAACGGCAGATACGGCAACGGCTCTCCGTGATAGGATACGGTCGATTCGTGGTTGCCCGGCCTTTCGTGCATTCCGTCCAAATTGTCCTGATAGAATCCCTCCATCACAAAATCACACGGACTGAAAGCGAGCGTCAATGTGATGTCCGGAAAATAGGACGCTGCGATCAATGCCAGCATTCCTGTTGTGGACGCTCCTACGATTCCGATTTTTTTATTGCCCTGCTCTTTCAGATAGGCGATTGCCTTTTCAAAACGCTCGAGCGGATAATTGTGGTGTCCGTAATCTTTTTTGTCCGGTGACATTGCCATGACATTGCATCCTCTTTTTTGCAGCCATTTCACGGCAGAAACAGCCATCCTGTCATCGGAGGAATCCCCCACCATGGCTCTTATGGCTGTTCTTGTTCTCTTTGCATTCGGATAATATGATCCGCAAAATCCGTCTTTTTGCGGAGTGAAACTTATTTTATCCATCTCATCATTCCTCCTTTTCAAAAGTTTGTGTGATTGGTTAGTTGTCGCTAACTATTATAACACACTTTTTGTCTTTTGAAAAATAAATATGATGATTGCTCTATTTAAAGTTTGTTATATACTTCGTCTATTACCGGTTCCAACCACTCGTTTGAGGTGTTTTCGCCCGGAACTTCCAAACTGATGTGACTGAACCAGCCGTCTTTTTTTGCACCGTGCCAATGTTTGACGTTGGCAGGAATTACGATCACACTGCCCGGTTTTAACTCTACGGCATCTTTTCCCTCTTCCTGATACCAGCCGTATCCTGCGGTGCAGATTAAGATTTGTCCGCCTCCGTCTGTGGCGTGATGAATATGCCAGTTATTTCGACAGCCCGGCTCAAATGTTACATTTGCCAAAAACGGGCTTTTGCCGGCTTCGGTCAACGGATTCAGATAACTGTTTCCTATAAAATACTGTGCGTAATTAACATTCGGCTCTCCCTGACCGAATACATTGACTTTATCAAATTCTTCTTTATTCATCCCTATAAACCTCCTTCGCTAAGTTGAATACTGCCCAGCCCTTCGGCCAGCCTGTATAGAATGCGGTATGTGTGATGATTCCAACCATTTCTTCTTTGGTCACACCGTTCTTTTTTGCATTTTCCAAATGATATTTTAAGGAGTTGTCTGTGATTCCCGATGACATTAAGGCTACCACGGTAATGATACATCTTGTCTTTACATCGACGGACTCGTCATTCCAGTTTTCTCCAAATAAAATATCATCATTATAGTGAGCGAAATTCGGTGCAAACTCACCTAACTGATCTCTTCCCGCTGTCTGTTTTATCATAAAAATGCCCTCTTTCTGTTTTGTATTATTTTTCATTGTCTACACTTTTTAACCATGCTTTGATCTCTTCTTCTGCATCGACTGCATCGGCTCCGTGAATTGCCAGGCCTTTTTTAACTTCTGCTTCCGGGCAGAGCTTTTGTATATCTCCAACGCTTCGTCCGAGTCCGCTTCCCTCATGGGTGCAGAACGGACAGATCGTTTTTCCGCTAAAATCAAAATGCTCTAAAAAGGTAAATACCGGCATCGGCATCGTTCCCCAGTAATTCGGATATCCCAGGTAAATCGTATCATATTGTTCTATACTTTGCGGATAGCTCTTTAACTCAGGACGTGCATCTCTTTTCTGCTCCTCCTGCGCCTGTGCGATACACTCATTGTATCCCTTTGCGTACTCTTTGACCGGTTCAATCCGAAATGTGTCCGCCCCTGTGAACTTTTCGATCATTCCTGCCGCAACCTCGGTATTTCCTACTTCTAAATACTTTAACATTCCGTTTACATAGTTTTCATCTCTTCTTGAGAAAAAAGCAACCAGCTTTGCCATATCATCTCTCCCTTTCCTTTTATCAGAATTATTTTCCTTGATTCTGACCTGATTATACGCTATGCTCACTTGACTTGGAATCTCCGATTTGTTATCATTGTATAAACTAAAAGTTAATGCTGTAAAGGAGGTTTTTTCATGTATCATCCGCTGCTTGACACGTTTGTTGTCGTTGCCGACTGCGGCAGCTTTACAAAAGCCGCAGAACATCTTTATATTTCACCGACTGCGGTAATGAAACAGATCAACACACTGGAGAAACATCTGGATTTGCAATTATTAGAACGCACACCCTCGGGCATCCGCTTAACCCCGGAGGGCGGCATGATTTATAAAGATTCAAAATTTTTGATGGATTATTCAAAAAAAGCTCTGGCTAATGCCAGAACCTACGCTCACACAAAAAGCACGACTTTCTGTGTCGGAACTTCCCTGTTGAATCCCGCAAAACCGTTTATGGATCTGTGGTATCACACGAACAAGGATTTTCCCGAATATAAACTTCACCTCGTACCTTTTGATGACAATCACGAGGATATTTTGGATGTGATCTGCGCACTCGGCGACAAATTTGATTTTCTGATCGGCGTGTGCGATTCAAAGGCATGGTTAAACCTGTGCAATTTTCTTCCTCTCGGAACTTACAAAAAAATGGTCGGCGTGCCACGCGACCACAAACTTACAACAAAAAAACATCTCCGTGTAGAAGACTTGTACGGCGAAACCCTCGTCATGGTAAAACGAGGCGACTCGGAGTGCAACGACTCTATCCGGAATAATCTCCAAAAACATCACCCTCAGATCCGTATTGAGGACGCTCCTCAATTTTATGATCTCTCGGTGTTCAGCGACTGTGCCGAAAACAACAAGATCCTGCTGCTCACGGAATGCTGGCAGGATGTGCATCCCGGTCTTGTTCCTCTTTCTGTCGACTGGGACTATACGATTCCTTACGGGCTGCTGTACAGCCTCCACGCACCGAAAGATGTTTTGCGGTTTGTGGAGTGTGTGAAGAAAAAGCAAGCCCTTTAGTTCTCTCCCATTTTCGCCAGTTTCGCAGCCTGATCCGCCGCAATACAAGCGTCAATAATCTCCTGAATATCTCCGTTCATAATCTTATCCAGTTTATAAAGTGTCAGATTGATTCTGTGATCTGTCACACGTCCCTGCGGGAAGTTGTAAGTTCTGATCTTCTCTGAGCGGTCACCCGTTCCCACCTGGCTTCTTCTAAGGTCTGCTTCCGCATCATGTGCTTTCTGGCATTCAATGTCATAGAGTTTTGCACGGAGCAAAGCAAACGCTTTCTCCTTATTCTGAATCTGTGACTTCTCCGTCTGGCTGTAAATTACGATTCCGGTCGGTTAGTGCGTTAAACGTACTGCGGAGTCTGTTGTATTGACACACTGACCTCCGTTTCCCGATGCACGCATAACGTCAATTCGGATATCCTTTTCGTCGATCTGAACATCCACTTCCTCTGCCTCGGGCATTACGGCTACGGTAATGGTTGAGGTGTGGATACGTCCGCCCGACTCTGTCTCCGGCACACGCTGTACACGGTGTACACCAGATTCATATTTCATTCTGGAATAAGCACCCTGACCGGAAATCATAAAGTTTACGGATTTCATACCGCCGATTCCGATTTCCTCCATCTCCAGAG
>CAKRJK010000002.1 GCA_934351705.1 uncultured Lachnospiraceae bacterium | reverse complement strand
AGCCCGGATGGCGAGTCGGCATCGGTTGCGTCCACCCCCAAAATACCCCACGCGAAATTTGCAAGAACTTCTTAGTTTCAACGAACCAAAAACTCAAAACAGCTTGCATACCGACGCCCCCAACATTCGAAACAAACCCCACAAAAAGGAGGCCCCAAAACATGGAACAGATCTCAGGCTACGTCGAACATATCGTGTTCCGCAATCCAGACAATGGATACACCGTAATGAATTTCATAAGCGAAGAAGAAGAAATCACCTGCGTAGGAAACTTCTCAGTATTATCAGAAGGAATGTATCTAACCCTAGACGGAGAATACACAGAACATCCAACGTACGGAATGCAGTTGAAAGTAACCTCTTTTGAAGAACATGCCCCGGAAGACATTCAGTCCATCGAGCGGTATTTGGGTTCGGGAGCAGTAAAAGGAATCGGTCCGGCATTGGCGGCGAGAATTGTGCGGCGTTTTAAAGAGGATACCTTCCGTATCATAGAAGAAGAACCGGAGCGATTGGCAGAAATCAAAGGAATCAGCGAACGGAAAGCAATGGAGATTTCCAACCAGTTAGAGGAAAAGAAAGACCTGCGTCAGGCAATGATCTTTTTGCAAAAATACGGAATCTCCGTAAACCTGTCTGTAAAAATATATAACAAGTACGGAAACGAAATCTATACGATTTTACAGGAAAACCCGTATCGTCTTGCGGACGATATTCAGGGTGTCGGGTTTAAGATCGCAGATGAAATCGCCGCAAAAGTCGGCATTCGCACAGACTCCGATTTTCGTATCCGAAGCGGAATCCTATATGTGTTATTGCAGGCTTCCGGTGAGGGACATACCTATCTGCCAAAAGAAGAACTGACCAAACGTACCT
This sequence comes from uncultured Lachnospiraceae bacterium, assembly GCA_934351705.1. Classification (GTDB taxonomy): domain Bacteria; phylum Bacillota; class Clostridia; order Lachnospirales; family Lachnospiraceae; genus Maccoyibacter. The sequence goes on along the minus strand of CAKRJK010000002.1, from coordinate 19,152 downwards.
CTTATCTGTTGGAAGTCGAGCCACAGTACATAGAAAAACACTATATGGATCTGGCGATAGAACGAAAGATTATTCTAAAAGAGGACGAAGGTATCGTCAAAGTGTTCTCAGCAGTCTATTACACGATGGAAACCAATGTTGCGGCAATGCTCAGAGAACTCGATCTCCATTATGCGGCTGTGGAAAAAGAAATGGAAGACCGGATTAAACGTATCGAGGCACAAACACAGATGGAGTTGGACGAGCATCAGAAAACAGCCTTAAAAGAGGCGGTGCAAAACGGTCTGTTGGTCATTACCGGAGGACCGGGAACGGGAAAGACGACCACGATCAACAGCATTATCCGCTATTTTGAATTAGAAGGCCTGGAAATTTACCTCGCAGCACCGACAGGACGGGCGGCAAAACGAATGAGCGAGACAACCGGATATGAGGCAAAAACCATTCACCGTATGTTGGAACTCAATGGCGGCATGGAGGGAACGGCAGGGTTTGAGAGAAATGAAACCAACCCGTTAGAGGCGGACGTCATCATCATTGACGAGATGTCTATGGTCGATATCAGTCTCATGCATTCCATGCTCAAAGCGATCACACCGGGAACAAGGCTCATTCTTGTGGGTGATGTGAACCAGCTTCCGAGTGTGGGGCCGGGCTGCGTACTCAAAGACATCATTGAAAGCGGATGTTACAATGTAGTGCGTCTGACAAAAATCTTTCGTCAGGCAAGCCAGAGCGATATTGTGGTGAATGCCCATAAAATCAACAAGGGAGAGCCTGTCGCATTAGATAATAAAAGTATGGATTTCTTCTTTTTGAAGCGATACGATGCAGATGTGATCATCAGTATTGTGATACAACTGATACAGCAAAAACTTCCGAAGTTTGTTGACGCACAGCCGTTTGACATACAAGTGCTGACGCCGATGCGAAAAGGATTGCTCGGAGTGGAACGGCTGAACCGGATATTACAGCAATACTTAAATCCGAAGGATGCCGGAAAAAAAGAAAAAGAGATCGGTGACCATATCTTTCGCGAGGGTGACAAGGTCATGCAGATCAAAAACAACTATCAGTTAGAGTGGGAAGTGCGAAGCCGCTATGGATTGGCAATCGAAAAAGGCATGGGCGTTTTCAACGGAGATATGGGAATTATCAAAGAAATCAACGAATTTGCCGAGACACTGACAGTGGAATTTGAAGAGGGCAGAATGGTAGAGTATGCCTTTAAAATATTGGAAGAACTGGAATTAGCTTACGCAATTACTATTCATAAATCACAGGGAAGCGAATATCCGGCAGTCGTTATTCTACTGCTGAACGGACCGAAAATGCTGATGAACCGCAATCTGCTTTACACAGCGGTCACGCGGGCAAGAAAATGCGTTACGATGGTCGGAGATGAAACCGTCTTTGCCGAAATGGAAGAAAATATTTCGGAACAGATCCGGTACAGCGGCTTGGCAGACTGCATTCGTGAGTTTGCATATTGAAAAATGAAAAAAAAGATGATATAATACAATTTGTTTAACGCTTTGACGCATTAACGTGAAACTTGAGAAAAACAATAAAACAGTTGGAGGAAGAATCATGAAGAAGAAAATGACAGCAGCACTGTTGGCATTGTCTCTTGCAGCAGTATCACTTGCAGGATGCGGTTCCACAGGAAAAGACACAGGCAATACTGCCGGCAAAAAAGACAACGGTGAGTATAATATAGGTATCATTCAGTATGTAGAGCATGATGCTTTGGATGCGGCAACCGAAGGCTTCCAGGCAGCATTAAAAGAAAAACTCGGTGATAAAGTAACATTTGATGTACAGAACGCACAGGGCGAGGAACCAAACTGTGCAACAATCGCAACAAAATTTGTAAACGGAGATGTTGATCTGATCATGGCAAATGCAACACCGGCTTTGATCGCAACCGCAACCGCAACACCGGATATTCCGATCATCGGAACTTCTGTTACGGATTTTGAGACAACCGGAACCATCGAGAGCAACGACAAACCGGGAACCAATGTAACCGGAACTTCTGATCTGGCTCCGATCGACAAGCAGATTGATTTATTGAAAAAATTAGTACCGGACGCTAAGACAGTCGGTATTTTGTACTGTTCTTCCGAAGCTAACTCCGTATATCAAGCAAAAGAAGCAGAGAAATGTTTGGAAAAACAGGGAATCAAGACAGAGGTTTATACCATGGCAGATTCCAATGATATTCAGCAGGTTGTAACAAAAGCAGTAGACCAGTGCGACGCAATCTATGTTCCGACAGATAACACGGTAGCGGCAAACATGGAAATCGTGAAAAACGTAACAATCCCTGCAAAAGTGCCAGTAATCGTCGGTGAAGAAGGTATGTGTCAGGTTGGCGGACTTGCAACATTGAGTATCTCTTACTACAATATCGGATATAATGCGGGATTGATGGCATATGAGATCCTTGTTAACGGCAAAAATCCGGCAGATATGCCAATTCAGTACGCAGACGAATTTACATTAAAATACAATCCGGAAGTAGCAGCTGAACTTGGAATCCAGATTCCGGATGATATGGTACCAATAGAGAAGGAAGATTAATTTATGGCAGCATCATTGATGAGCGCATTGCCGGGTTCTGTAGCACAGGGCCTGATCTGGGGAATCCTGGCAATCGGCGTATATATTACTTATAAGGTTTTAGATCTGGCAGACTTGACGGTAGACGGAAGTCTGGCAACAGGCGGAGCGGTAGCGGTTATGTGCATGCTCAAAGGAATGCATCCGTATCTTGCGTTATTCTTAGCGTTTTGCACGGGAATGCTGGCAGGACTGGCAACGGGACTGTTTCATACAGCACTTGGAATACCGCCTATTTTAGCGGGAATTTTAACACAGTTGGGATTATATTCTGTAAATATGAGAATTATGGGAAAAGCAAATCAGGCAATCAGCATAGTACAGTATGATCTGATTGTCAGCCTGCGATATGTTCCGCATGCGTGTCTTGTAACAGGAATTTTCTGTATAGTCATTATCGCGTTGCTGTACTGGTTTTTCGGAACGGAAATCGGTGCAGGTGTGCGTGCGACAGGATGTAATCTGAATATGGCAAGAGCACAGGGTATCAATACGAACGCTTACAAAGTATTCGGATTGGTAATCTCAAACGGATTAGTCGGTCTTGCGGGTGCGTTGTATGCACAGTATCAGGGAGCAGCCGACATCAACATGGGACGTGGAGCAATCGTTATCGGTCTGGCGGCAGTTATTATCGGAGAGGTTGTGTTCGGAAAGATTTTCCATAACTTCGCATTGCATATGCTTTCGGTAGTGATTGGTGCAATCCTTTACTTTGTGGTAATTGCAATCGTATTGCAGATGGGACTTGAGACAACAGACTTGAAATTGTTCTCTGCTTTGATCGTGGCAGTGTTCCTGGCAATTCCATACCTGAAGAATAAATATTTTGCGAAAGCGAATAAGAAGGGAGGAAGTGCAGATGCTTAAGATTACAGATGTGCATAAGACCTTTAACCCGGGAACCATCAATGAGAAAAAGGCATTAAACGGAGTAAATTTAGTGCTGAACGAAGGAGATTTCGTCACAGTCATCGGAGGAAACGGCGCCGGTAAATCCACTGTATTGAATATGATCGCAGGTGTGTATCCGGTAGATTGCGGAAGTATTCTGATTGATGATATAGATGTGACAAAACTTCCGGAGCATAAGAGAGCAAAATATCTGGGACGTGTTTTTCAGGATCCGATGAACGGAACAGCGGCAGACATGAATATCGAAGAGAATCTCGCAATCGCCGCAAGACGAGGCAAACATCGTTTTCTCGGATGGGGTATCACCGCAAAAGAGCGTGTGGAATACAAAGAACGGCTTGCAGCATTGGATCTGGGACTGGAAGAGCGTATGACCTCAAAAGTAGGATTGCTCTCGGGAGGACAGCGTCAGGCGGTTACGCTTTTGATGGCATCCTTAAAAAAACCGAAACTTTTGCTTTTGGATGAGCATACGGCTGCACTTGATCCGAAAACAGCCAAAAAAGTGTTGGATCTGACAGAAGAGATTGTAGCGAAAGACAATCTGACAACACTGATGATTACGCATAATATGAAAGATGCGATTCGCCTGGGAAATCGCTTGATTATGATGCATGAAGGAAGAGTCATTTATGATGTGTGCGGCGAGGAAAAGAAAAACCTCAAAGTAGCAGATCTGCTTGCAAAATTTGAAGAAGTAAGCGGCGAAGAATTCGCAAATGACCGGATGATTTTATCATAATTCTTCAAACAATTCTGAATATCCTGTATCCCCGTCGCTGTATCTTATGCGACGGGGTTCTTGATACACCGGATTCCGGTGTATGTACCCGATGTAAACCAAAACTAAAATATTGTAGTGAACCTGTGTGCAAAAAATGCGGGAAACCAATCAAAAGAGAGCAGCAGGAGTACTGTTTGGACTGCAAAAAAAAGAAACATCACTATATCCAGGGAAAAAGTGTATGGGTTTACAAAGGAGATATGAAAACATCTATCTATCGTTTCAAATATGCAAATCGCAGAGAATACGCAAAATTTCACGCAGAGGAAAGTGCAAGGATCTACGGAAAATGGATTCAAAGCAAAGGGATTGACGTTATTATCCCGATTCCGATACATTCCAAAAAAATGAAAAAGAGAGGATATAATCAGGCGGAACTGTATGCAAGAGAACTCGGAAGGCTTCTTGATATACCGGTAGACAGGGATTCTTTGGTACGGATTGTCGACACCGTACCGCAGAAGGAATTGGACGATAAGCAGCGTAGAAAGAACTTAAAAAAGGCTTTTAAAATAAAGTCAGATAGTGTACAATGGAAAAGAGTATTAATTGTAGACGATGTGTACACAACCGGAAGTACCATAGATGCGGCAGCCGCATTGTTTGGGGAATACGGAGTACAGGAGATATATTTTCTTTCAATTACAATAGGCGAAGGATATTAGGAGGAGAGACAATGGATGTGAAAAACTGTAGAGGGTGCGGACGTTTGTTTAACTATTTACAGGGACCGCAGCTTTGTCCGGCATGTGCCGGTAAATTAGAAGATAAATTTTCGCAGGTAAAGGCGTATCTGGAGGAATTTCCGAACGCTACGATACCGGAGGTTTCCAAAGACAATGACGTATCAACGAAGCAGATTGAGAAATGGATACGCGAGGAACGTCTTGCTTTTGCAGAAAATTCACCGTTGGGATTGGAATGTGAAAAATGCGGAACCTTGATTAAGAGTGGGCGTTATTGCGAAAAGTGCAGAGGTAAGATTACCAGTACGCTTCGCAGTGCATATTCGCCGACACCACAGAAGAAGGATCCGCGAAAGGTCATCAGTGACAGAGACCGTATGCGCTTTTTGGATAACTAGAGAGAGAACAGATACTGCCTCGGGAAATGAGTTTTTCGAGGCAGTATCTAGGGATAAGAGATATAGAGAAATGTAGGGTGTAAACTGTGCTGAGTGAAGAGAGAGTCCGCCGGATGACACATTTGGCAATGTATGATGAGAATAAGAGAAAAAAGCAAAAAGAAAAGAAAATCGTCCAGTATTACAAGAGGGACTATATCGCGATGGAGATGATCAAAAGCTTCATTTACGGAACGATCGCGTATATTTTGCTGGTGGGGATGCTGGCGGTATATTTTGTGCAGAATAATGTAGAATGGACGAATGGAATCGGAACCGTTGGAGGAATGATTGTGGCAGTAATCCTTTATGTTGCTTTTATGATTTTTTTTCTGGTGCTGACCTACAAGATTTATAGTATCCGGTACACAAAGGAACGCGAGCAGTTAAAGGAATATCAGAAGATTTTGCGGGAAGTTGTGCAGTTATACGAGGAAGAAAAGAACGCAAAAACACCGGATGAGTGGAGAGAATGGAATGACGAAATTAATTGAGTGGAGAGAGCACATCAGAAGATGGTACAGCAGACATGACAGATATATTATTCTGGTCACAAAGTTTCTGATGGCTGTCCTTGTATTTTGGGGAATTAATTATAATATCGGATACATGAACGAACTGAAGCACATCTATGTAGTGCTTTTGCTGGCGGTAGTCTGTGCTATTTTGCCGATGCAGATGATGATTTTTCTGAGTGCGGCGTTAGTGCTGCTGCATTTGTATGCCCTGTCTTTAAGAGTGGCAATGATCGCGGCGGTCATGTTTTTGATCATGTTTTTGGTGTATTTCCGGTTTGAGCCGAAAAACGGAGAATATGTCATTGTGACACCGTTGGCCTTTGCGTGTCAGATTCCGTATGTAATGCCGGTTATCACAGGTTTGTTAAAGGGACCTTATTCCATTATCTCGGTTATTTTCGGTACGGTGACTTACTATTTCCTAAGCGGAGTAAAGAATAACGCACCGGTGCTGCGGGCGGCGGCAACCGGGGAAGAAAACGTCAATGAGTGGGCAGTCACACTGAATCAGGTGTTTGGAAATAAAGAGATGTATCTGGTGCTTGCAGCGTTTGTCGTTGCCATGATCGTTGTGTATAATGTGCGGCGGATGGGAATTGACCATGCGTGGAGCATTGCAATCGCAGCGGGTATTTTAACCCAGTTTTTAATCTTGGTCACGGGATATCTTGCGTTGAGAACAAAGGGAAAAATCGTGTGGCTGATCATCGGATGCCTGCTGTCGGGACTGATCAGCATGGTGATTGAATTTTTCTTTTTTAATCTGGATTATCACAGAACCGAGAGGGTTCAGTTTGAGGATGACGAATATTACTACTATGTAAAAGCCGTTCCGAAGGTAAATCTTTCTTCGGGAGAGAAAACAGTACAGAAAATAGCGGGAACGGAAAAAAGAGAAGACGAGGATTAAGAATAGTCTAAGAAATAGGACACAGATTGTTCATATATTTTCCATAGTATAGAAAAACATGTAAGAAAGGAAGTGAGCTGTATGCAGAATATGATTGCCGGATTCGGAGCATTTTGGGATCGCTATATGTTTTGGATCAACCGACCGAATGTAACGATTACGGATATAGTAGAGATTATTATCATTGCGTTTTTACTCTATCATATTTTAGTTTGGTTTAAGACAACCAGAGCGTGGACTTTATTTAAGGGAATCGTGGTTATCTTAGTATTTATTTTAATTGCAGCAATTTTCCAGATGAATACGATACTATGGATTGCGGATAAGACGATCAATGTCGGAATTATTGCACTTTTAGTTATCTTTCAGCCGGAGATGCGTAGAGCGTTAGAGCAGTTGGGAAGAAAGAAATTCCTCTCGGCAATCTTTTCGTTTGATCCGGGGAAAAATGTAGAGGAAAGCTTTTCGGACCGCACGGTCAATGATTTAGTCAAAGCCTCTTATGAGATGGGAAAAGTAAAGACAGGTGCGTTGATTGTAATTGAAAGAGAAGTCAGTCTGAGTGAGTATGAGAGAACCGGAATCACACTGGATTCCGTGTTGTCCAGCCAACTTTTGATTAATATATTTGAGAAAAATACTCCGCTTCATGACGGAGCGATTATTGTTCGCGGAAACAGAGTGGTTTCCGCTACCTGTTATCTGCCGCTTTCGGACAATCTGGAGTTGAGCAAGGAGCTTGGAACAAGACACAGGGCAGCAGTCGGAATCAGTGAGGTAAGCGATTCCTTGACCATTGCGGTGTCGGAGGAGACGGGTAACGTATCCATCGCAGAAGAGGGCGTTTTGCATCGGAATGTAGATGCGGAATTTTTGAAAAACAAGTTAAAAGAACTTCAGAATGAAAAGTCAGAAGCAGGAAAACTGCAGAATTGGAAGAGGAGGTTAAAGGATGGTAAACATACTGAAAAATCTGAAGAACCTTCTGGTAAATAATATCGGATTGAAAATATTAGCCTGTGTTTTTGCCGTGATCTTATGGCTGGTTGTTGTCAATATTGATGATCCGGAGAAGACAAGAACCTTTACAACCAATGTGACCATAGAGAATGAGCAGGCAATCACAGACATGGGAAAGAGTTACGAGATTGTGAATGACAGCAACACGACAACATTTCGTGTAAGTGCAAAGCGAAGCATTATCGAGAAACTCAATGGCTCCGATTTTAAGGCAACCGCAGATATGGAAAATATCGAAATGAAAGATGACGGAACTGCGGTGGTGCCGATTGATATTGTATGCAATCGTTACAGCAATCAACAGGTTACGATTGAGAGAAAGAATAAGAATCTTGAGGTTGCAATAGAAGATTTGCGAAGCAACCAGTTTAAGATTGTTGCAGAGACAAAGGGAACGCCGAGAGAGGGATATGCGGTCGGAGATCTGACTGTCACGCCGGAGGTATTGACTGTTTCGGGACCGACTTCCGTGATGAGTAAAATATCAAAGGTATCGGCAGTGATTGATGTGGACGGAATGTTCTCGGATATTACGGACAAGGTAGTTCCGGTACTGTACGATGAAAAAGGCAATGTGCTTGATACGTCAAAGGTCACCTTTGATGTGGACACCGTAAAAGTCAAAGCAGAGATTTTGAGCGTGAAGGAAGTACCAATCAACTGCGAAGTAAGCGGACGGTTAGAGGATGGATACCAGCAGGTGAGCGTCGAAGTGGAGCCGGAAAAGATTTCCTTAATCGGAACATCGGAAACGCTGAACAATATCACGATGATTACAATCCCGAAAGAAGCACTGAATATTTCGGGGGCAAAAGAAACTTTTACCACAGAAATTGACATCAGCACTTATCTGCCAAAAGGAGTGTCCTTAGCGGACAGCTCACAGGCAAAAGTACAAGTCAAGGTTACGATTGAACAGACAGAGAGCAAGGCATTTAATATTCCTGTGGAAAATATAAAAGTATTTAATTTATCACAGAATTACAGCATAGAATATCAGAGTGACACAATTACGGTAACACTCACGGGATACACGTCCGATTTGGAAAAATTAAAAGCGTCGGATATTGCGGTGTCCATTGATGCGAGCGGAGTGTCAAAGGGAACAACGACATTGCCGTTGACCTTGAATCTCAGTGATGTATATGGATTGTATGGCGAACAGACAGTCACGATCAATGTAACAGATAAAAGAACAGAAGAATAACGAAGGAAGAGAATAACGGGAGGAATCATATGGCAAGAATGTTTGGAACGGACGGAGTCCGTGGAGTGGCAGGTTCAGAGCTGACAATCCAACTTGCGACAAAACTCGGTCAGGCGGGAGCTTATGTGCTCACAAAGGAAAAGAGTCATCAGCCGACAATTATTGTCGGATGCGATACAAGAATTTCGGGAGGAATGCTGGCAAATGCATTGATGGCAGGAATTTGTTCCGTGGGTGCAAATGCGGTTTATGTAGGTGTTATGCCGACACCTGCGGTTGCCTATTTGACCAGAAAACATAAAGTGGATGCGGGAGTTGTGATTTCTGCATCTCACAATCCGATGGAGTTTAACGGAATCAAATTTTTTAACGGAGAGGGATATAAACTTTCAGACGCATTGGAGGATGAGATAGAAGAACTCATCAACAATGACATGGAGGATGTGGTATTTCCGACCGGTTCCGGTGTGGGAAAAATTGATTATCGTTTTGATATTAAAGAGGAATACATTGAATTTATGAAAAAGTGCGTTCCGGTTGATTTGAGCGGATTAAAAATCGTGGTAGACTGTGCGGAGGGAGCATCTTATTATACCTCTGTACAGACGCTTACGGATTTGGGAGCGGAAGTGGTTGCGATACATACCAGTCCGGACGGAACAAACATCAATGCCAATTGCGGTTCTACCCATATGTCGGAGCTGCGGGCTCGTGTTGTGTACGAAAAGGCTGACGTGGGATTGGCATTTGACGGCGACGCAGACCGTATGCTGGCTGTGGATGAATTGGGCAATCTGGTAGACGGCGATAAATTAATGGCAATCTGCGCAAATTATATGAAAGAGAACGGAACCCTCAAACAGAATACGATTGTGGCAACCGTAATGAGCAATCTCGGATTGTTCCTGATGGGTGAAGAAAAAGGGATTCACATCGAGAAGACGAAGGTGGGCGACCGCTATGTGCTTGAAAACATGAGGGAAAACGGTTATAATATTGGTGGCGAACAGTCAGGACATATTATTTTTCTGGATGAGAATACAACCGGAGATGGTCTGCTGAGTGCATTACATCTGTTACAGGTTATGGTAGAAACAGGGAAAAAATTGTCAGATCTGGCATCTATTATGGAAGTACTGCCACAGGCATTGGTGAATGCCAAGGTGCCAAATCATAAGAAAGAAAAATTTGCGGAATACAGTGAGATTGCAGAGGCAATCCAAGAAGTAGAGAAGAAATTTGCGGGAGAAGGAAGAGTGTTGATCCGTCCTTCCGGAACAGAGCCGCTTGTGCGGGTTATGATCGAGGGAAAAGATCAACAACTGATTGAAGAAGAAGCAAAAAAACTTGCTGATTTAATCACAAAGATCATGTTATAAAAGTGTTGCGCAGGAGAGGGATTAGAAAAAATGGTATCACAAAAAGTAGCAATTAAGAACCCTACGGGACTGCATTTAAGACCGGCGGGGGTTTTATGTAAAGAGGCAATGCAGTATCAGGCAAAAATCACGTTCAAATACGGTGAGAACAATACTGCGAATGCCAAAAGCGTTTTGAGCGTGCTTGGAGCATGCATTAAGTCGGGGGATGAAGTTGTCTTTGAGTGTGACGGAGAAGACGAAGAAGAAGCGTTAAAAGGAATTATAGATGCAGTCGAGAACGGACTGGGTGAATAGGAAGCCAGGAGAGGAAAAGAATGAGAAAAATTTTAGTAACAGGCTGCAATGGACAGCTCGGACGTGCAATCAATAAAGAGTACGAAAAAGATGATGTATTCTTGATTAATACAGATGTGGTGGAAGGCGATCATATTACGGCGTTAGATATCACCAACATAGAAGAAGTGATTGCGTTTGTCACAGAACAGAAACCGGATGTCATTATCAACTGTGCAGCACATACGAATGTAGATAAATGTGAAGTGGAAGAGGAACTGGCATATCGTATTAATGCGATCGGACCGCGTAATTTAAGTATTGCGGCAGATAAGGTCGGAGCAAAAGTGATACAGATTTCCACAGACTATGTATTTCCGGGTAACGGCACACAGCCGATTACAGAATTTGAGGAGCCGGCACCAAAGAGTGCTTACGGAAGAACAAAATATGCAGGAGAATTGTTTGTAAAAGAATTTGCGAAAAAGCATTTTATCATCCGTACAGCGTGGCTTTATGGTGACGGACATAATTTTGTAAAGACAATGCTCAAGTTAGCAGAGAACCATGACACGTTAAGTGTGGTAAAAGATCAGGTGGGATCACCGACTTCTGCGGCAGAGCTTGCGAGAATGATTCATTATTTAGAGCCGACAGAAAATTACGGAACATACCACGGAACCTGCGAGGGCATTTGCAGCTGGGCAGATTTTGCGGATGCTATTTTTGAGCGGGCAGGCAAAAAGATAACAGTAAATCATGTAACAACAGAAGAATATAAAAAGATGAACCCGAATTCAGCCGACAGACCGGCATATTCCGTACTGGATAAACGTATGCTCCGCATGACAACGGATTTCCGTATGGCAGAGTGGCAGGATGCGTTAGATGAGTATATGAAAGAACTGATGAAATAGGAGAAAATATGAAACCGTTAGTAAGCGTATGTATTCCGGCATATAATAATGCCGGATATATTAAAGATACCGTAATGTCAATTTTAGAGCAGACATATCAGAATATTGAGCTGGTAGTGGTGGATGATTGTTCCACCGATAACACGGTGGAGGTATTGGAGACAATTCAGGATGAACGTCTGAAAATCCACAAAAATGAGCATAATTTGGGAATGGTCGGAAACTGGAACCGCTGTTTGGAACTGGCAACAGGCGAATATGTAAAATTAATCTGTGCCGATGATATGATCCACAAAGATGCGATCGAAAAAGAAGCAAAAATGATGTACAAGCATCCGACAGTGAATCTGGTGGAAAGTGATACAACCTTAGTTGACATTAACGGCAAAAAGACAGGACAGTTCAGAAGGTATCATAAGTCGGGCGTTGTAAACGGTGTGAAGCTGGCAAAAAAATCAATGCTTTTCAAGAACTTTTACGGAGCACCGGTCAACAATCTGATCCGCAGAAGCACATTGGAGAAAACGGGAGGATTTGACACGACATTTACCTATATTCTGGATTTTGATATGTGGCTTCGTTTATCATGCACGGGAGATGTGTATATTATTCATGAGCAGCTAAACAGTTTTCGGATTCGGAATGACTCTAATACGGGAATGTTAATCGGTGAAAAACGCGACGTGTACAATGCAGAGCATAAAAAATTATTGGAAAAACATGCCAATGCGGGCATTGTAAAATTTACAGGATTTGATATTGCATTAAGCATGATGATACGTAAAATGCGGAATACTGCAATAGGAGTCTATTTAAAGATTTTTGCAAAATAGGAGCAAAAGATGAGTAAGAAATTAGTGATCATTCCTGCCTATAATGAAGCGGGAAATATAGAAAAAACGGTATCGGATATAGAGAATCACGCAGAGGGCTTTGATTATGTCATTATCAATGACTGCTCTAAGGATGATACACAGAAAATATGTGAAGAACGCGGATACAATATTGTGAACCTGCCGGCAAACATGGGAATCGGCGGCGGCGTGCAGACGGGTTATCTGTATGCAGCAAGAAACGGATATGACATCGCAGTTCAGTTTGACGGCGACGGACAACACAATGCCGCATATCTGAATCAGATGGCAGACAAGCTTGAGAGTGACAAGCTGGATATGCTGATCGGTTCCAGATATATCCAGAAAGAGGGCTTTCAGTCCTCCGGTGCGCGAAGAATGGGAATCAAATACTTCACAGGTTTAATCAAATTGGTAACAGGCAAGAGGATTACAGATCCGACATCCGGAATGAGAATGGTCAACAGAGATGTCATCAAATTATTTGCGGAAGATTATCCAAAAGATTATCCGGAACCGGAGAGCGTGGTCACTCTTTTGAAGAAAGGCAAACACGTGGAAGAGGTTCCGGTTACGATGAACGCGAGAGAAGAAGGAGTTTCCTCCATTTCTCCGAAAAAAGCAGTGTACTATATGATTAAGGTCAGCATCGCAATATTGATTGCTGCAGTGAGAAAGTAAGGAGGACAGGCTATGAGTCTAAAAATACAGATTATCATAGGAGTTGCAGCTATTCTTTGCATTTTGGGAATCTGCAACATGGTTCGCAAAAATAAATTGGATTTAAGATACGGCTTGGTTTGGATTATTGTAGGTGTGTGCGTGGCAATCTTAGATTTCTGGCCACAGCTTTTAAAAGCATTGACAAACCTGATGGGCATTGAATTACCGATCAATATGCTCTTTTTCTTGGGATTTTGTTTTTCGCTGATCATCATTTTCGGTTTAACAAAGACGGTTTCGGAGTTATCGCATAAAGTAAAACGTCTGACGCAGGAACTTGCTTTATTGGAAAAGAAGATGAAAGAGAATCAGGAAAACAGGGGACAGTAAAATGGAACATAAACAGATAACGGTTAAGTCGGTTCTGAGATTTATAGTACCGATCTTGTTGGTTTTAGCTGTGATGTACTTCAAAAGAGGAGCCTTTTGGGGAAATATTACAACAAATTATGACGATGCAAAGGCAGAAACGGAAAGCGTAGAGCTGACGGAGAATCCGATAAGACAATCATTTTCCTTATCGAAAGATACGGATGGCATGGACATAGTGCTGGAGGGAAATACGTCAGACCGGGCAAAATTGTCAATGCGGATTTATGATGCACAGACGAATCAATTATTGGATGAAGCAGAGACAGAGATTACACTGAACGGCGAAAAGACCTTAGCACATTTTGATGTAGAGGTCAGAGGAATTAAGTCGGATACCCCGATGTACTTTGAATTAGCAAGAATATCAGGGAACGGTAAGATAGCAGCCAGTGTAACGGTAGGAGATTATCAGGAATATTTACAAAACGGAATGGACGAAATCCAGGGGCAGAGATGTCGTTTTAGTTTTACAAACGGACGAGTATTCCATGCAGTTTTTTTTGCGGTGACGGCGATTGTATTATATGCAGCACTGCTCATTTTGTTTTATTGGCTGGACAGAAGATTTGAATTGGAAAAATTGTTTGCCGCTATGGCTATTTTGAGTGGAATTATGTTCGCAATCATAAACCCTCTGGGACAGGAGTGTGATGGTTGGGAACACTATTTGCGTTCGGTAGATGTTTCGTATGGAAATGTGTTGGCACCTATTGCTAACTTAAATCACCAAAAAGGAGTGATAGAAGTACCGGAAAATATCAATGGTATTAACTTCCAGAAGATTGAATCAGAGACCGGTATGGGAAATGCATTCAATCAGAACATTCAGCAGCTTCACTTTTCAAAACAGACCACCGAAATGACTTATCAGAGCAACTTTGTGTCACTGTTTTATCTTCCGCAGGGGCTGGGGATTTTTATAGGAAGAATCTTGGGATGTAATGTGTATATCGGTCTGGTGATTGCCAGAATACTCAACCTGTTGTGTTATACGGCACTCACCTATTTTGCTATCAAAAAAATACCAGTATTCAAACATATCCTGACCGTGATAGCACTGTTTCCGCTGACGGTTTATCAGGCAGCATCTGTTTCACCGGATGCATTGCTTGTGGGAATGTGTTTTTTGTTCACGGCATTGTGCTTTTCCTATGCTTATGCGGAGGACGGAACGCTGGGAATCAAGCAGGGGCTTTCGTTGAGTGTTTTATTGATTGGAATTTTACTGTGCAAATATGTGTATGTTTGTCTGGGATTTTTGATTTTTATGATTCCGATGAGCAAATTCGGAAATAAAAAGACTTACGCAAAGGATTTTGCAATCGCATTGATTCCGCTGCTGCTGGTCGGGGTTCTGACCATGTCAACTTTGCAAAGTGATGTCGGGCTGATGCAGGCGGGAGAGGCAGGACAAACGCAGATGTCTTTTGTTCTGCATAATCCTATGTCTTTTGTAAAAACGTTTGTTGCAACGATGGAAACGTATTTCCAACAGTATATGGAATGTCTGAATACGCTGGGATGGATGGAATACGCATTGGGAGCATTGATCACGGTGGTGCCTTGTTTCCTGATCGGAGTAGCGTGTGTGGACACGAATGAATACTCAAAACAGATTACAATGCGGCAAAGAATCATCATGGTAGTTGTGTTCGGCATCACTGCAGTGTCTGTGATGGCAGGACTGTATATTGCGGACGGAAGAATTAATCCGGTGGGTGCGCCTATTATTTTGGGCGGACAGGGACGATACTTTATACCGCTTTTGCTGTTGCCAATTGGAGCGTTTACAAGTAAAAATATCGAGAACCGAATGGAACATTTTTCGGCGAAGGTAGTAGGCTGCATGGGACTGTTTCTTGTGTATGCGGGAATTTTATTGTCAGGAATGTGTTATTAAGGAGATAGATTATGAAAATATCAGCAGTAACGGCTATATTTTTTCTGATAGCGTGGTTGGCGGGAGTAAGCGGATTATATTTTTGGAAAAAAACGGAGAAGAAGTTGTATGGAGTCACATGGATGGGCATTGTATGCGTTGCTTCTCTGTGTTTTCATGTCCTGGTGGCGGCACTTATCAATATCATACACATTCCGGTGAACGTGATTTCAATCGGAATTGCAGATCTGTTGTGCGGCGTCTGGTTCTGGTACCAGATCATTAAGAAAGGTGAGAAACAGAAGTACACGTATGAAATCATAGACGGAGTATTTCTGGTGTTGCTTTTTGGTGTGATTGCCTGGCTTGTGAGACAGCGTTATGGGCTGATTTTAGATATTCATTATGCAACGGTTGATCCGGCAGCACATTTTCAGGATGCAATGAATGTGGTGGCGAATCAGAAAGTGTCGAATATGTTTTATGCGGCATTGAATAATGCGTTGCTGATCGAAGCAATGGGATGGCTTACGAAAGTAGATTACTATTATAAAATATTTGTCCTGGCGGATGTTTTACATTTTGCGCTGACAGGGCTGGGCTTTTACGGATTGTTGAGAAAATGGGCAAAAGACCGTTTTATGAAAGTGACGGCATGTGTGGGTACTTTCATTTATCTGTTTGGCTTTCCACTCAACAGTACCCTGTTTGGATTTGTATATTTAGGCATGGGAATTACAATTATCGGTTATCTGATCAACATCACAGACAGCCTGCTGGAGGACGAATATTCCCAAAGGGTGAGCATTATACTGCTGTCCTTAGGCTGCTTAGGACTCTTTGAAAGTTATGTCATGTTTATGCCGGTAGTTTACTTTGGTATGCTGTTGGCGATATTGGTAAAACAGCAGAAAAAAAGAATGCTGATTTCCAAGGATACGGTCAAAATCTGTCTGGAAATCTTTCTGATCCCGTGCGTGTTGGGGTTGTACTATACATACTTTGGCGTTTTCTCGGATGGACTTACCGTGGGAAGTGCGATAGCCAATGAGGGACATATTTACCGCGATCTGTATTCCAATTTCCTGCCGTTTTTACCGTTGGCATTGTTTGGAATCTGGCAGTTTGCGAAAATGAAAAAGTGGACGGCTGAGGTGTGTATTTTTCCGTTGGCAGCGGTCTTTACAATCGGATTGTTTCTTATGGGATTGCAGGGACGTGCGTCCTCTTACTATTATTTTAAAATGTATTACCTGCTGTGGCTGTTGGTGTTTCTTCTGCTTTATCGGGGAATCGAGAGCATTCACGTCAGCAGCAGAGGGGTTGTGGTCGGATATTTTTTGACGTGGCTTTTGGTGATTGGAATTTTCTTCTTCAACGTGGAGGACAGAATCCAGGCGAAGAATCCGTTGTTTGCTCCGACAAAAAAATCAGATTTGTTAAATGACGTCTATTCATATAACCGGGGACAGTTGCACACAGAACGTTACAGTCCGGGAAAAATGCAGTTATATCACTATGCTTACGGATTGTTGGAGCAGGGACAGGAGGTCGTTCCGCTGGCAGGATTTTTTGAGGATGACTATTGGTATCAGGCAGTCACAAATCAAAGAATGAAGAGCTTTGCTTACTGGAATATCGGCGAGGAAAAATACTTTGAAAATTTAGAGAACGATGCAGAGTATGTTTGTGTTCTGTACGGACATGATTTCTATGAAGAGAATCAGGAGTATTTTGAATCTATGGAGCATGTTTACCAGAATGACGCAGGATTTATAGGAAAAGTCAATAAGAAATAAAAGGACAAAGAAATGAAAAAGTTAGGAAATTGGATTACAAGAAATAAAAATCTTCTCATATGTATATTGGTAGGAATCTTTCTGTTTTTTTACTGGTTTGACATCTATGGCATCAATGTTACCGGAGCGATGGACGGCGGATATGTCGAAACCAGCATGGGTGAGAAATATCAAAATATCAAGCTGGAACAGGGAGATGTCTTATACAAACAGACTTTTCAGGGAAAAGGTGTGACACTGTGCGGTCTGAAGCTGCCTTTGGACATCGGGAAAAGTCATGAGGGAGATCAGATCGAGATTTCTGTTTTGGATGAAAATCAGCAGGAAATTGCAAAACAGGTTGTCAATATTCAGGATACGGATACAGAGGCAACCGTACTTTTGCAAAAGCAGTTGACGAACAAAAAGGGCAGACTTTACACGTTACAGATCCGTGTCTTGAACATGAATCCGGAAAGTCAGGTAGCACTTTATACAGCGGCAAATTCAAAATACGATAAGGGTGAACTTTTGATAGGCGATCAGGTCAACAAACAGAATTTGCTGTTTACGCAGTTGATCTGTCCATCCGGTTTCTTGAGAAAATTCGCGATTGCAGGTGGGATAGCGTGCATGCTGATTTTTGTGTTGGTAAGCTATCTTGTGGGCAAAAAGAAAGTCAGATTAGAAAAAATGTGTATTCCGATCATTCTTATGCTGGCAATCGTGTACAGTGCGGCAATCACACCGATGGCATATCCGGATGAGGGCGATCATTTCTATTCCGCTTATGAAGTATCAAATAAAATCATGAGGAAAACGAGTGACAAAGAGGGATACATCCGAATGAGAAGCGATGATGCCAATCTGATGGGATTGAGCGAGGAGGCTTCTAAGAGGACTTACGCTACCGTAGCGGAAGGCTTAACGCATATGCAGCAGGAAAAAACAACGGTAGATGTGAAAAAGGATACCGTTGGTGTTGCGGATTATTTCTATTTGGCACCTGCATTGGGAATTGTTTTGGCCAGAATCTTCCATTTGGGAACAATCGGACTCATGTATATGGGACGCTTCTTCAATATGCTGTTGTATGCAATCTTGGTGTATCTGGGCTTAAAGAAGATGCCGTTTGCGAAAATCTTATATTTTGTGATCGCGATTTCGCCGATGGCACTGCATCAGATGAGCGGTTTTTCTTATGATGCACTGATATTCGGATTGGCATTTGCGTTTACGGGTTATGTGTTGAACCTGACCTATCAGGAAGAAAAAATCACGGGAAAGCAGATGATACCTGTCATTATTCTCGGAATGTTGTTAGCACCGAGTAAAAGCGGGGCATACCTGCCAATCTGTATGCTGGTGTTCTTAATTACGAAAGACCGATTTGCAACGAAAAAACAATATATTATGGGAGTATGGGGAAGTGCCGGTCTCCTTGTCGGCGCATTTGCGACAAACTTTATTATCAATTCAATCGGAACTATCACAAAGGCGGCAGAGGGTAATCTGGACGTAAAAGGCGGTATGGAGGCAACCTATAATTTAGGTGATTTTATCCATATGCCAAAAGGAACGCTCGCAATTTACATCAGAACGCTTTTGAGAAAGGGCAGTGAATATTTCACGACAGCCTTCGGTTCTGTTATGGGTTCTTATAATATTGAAATCAAGACAATCTGGATCATAGCATTTATTGTGCTTGTGTTGATTGCTTCTTTGAGATTGAGTGATGAAAAGATGTATGTCACAGTCAGACAAAAGGTCTGGATGGGAATTATCATTTTGGGCAGTATGTTTTTGATTGCCACAGGAATGTTTGTGGGATGGACGCCGCGGACAAGCATTATGATAGAGGGAATTCAGGGA
>CAKRJK010000001.1 GCA_934351705.1 uncultured Lachnospiraceae bacterium | reverse complement strand
AATTTTGTAATCTGTTTTATAGCTCATTTTCAGAGTATATGCAACAGCATATAACACACTTATTGCTTGCTGATATGCTCCGCCTTCTTCGTTTGGCTCACCTTTTCCTCTGATTGCAATATAATTTGCTTTAGGTACAATTACAATCTCCGGTTTATTCTTAGGCATATAAAATTCTTTGTATTCTTTCTTGAAATCAAAAGCCATAGCCACCTCCGTAAATCCGATTTTCCCTATTTCATTATTGTAACATAAAAACAGGTGCAATGGATCCGTTTTCACTTTTTTCCATTACACCTATCATTCTCGATGCTTTGTCTACAATCTGCTCATCGCATAGTACGATGGCTACTTATAAGTTTCAATAATTTCTTCTGCAATCTGCCCTTTGGAACGCCCGTGGTTCATGGCATTTTTTTCAATGTATTTGTGAGCCTCGGCCTCGGTCATTTCCAACTGCTCGATCAACACCCATTTCGCGTGGTTAATCAGCCGGATCTCCGCCATCTTTTCTTCCAGTGTGGCAGCTTTACGTTCGATGGTCTTTAAGCGTTGTCTTGTTGCGCACAATAACTGGAGCGACTGTGCGATTGTTTGCGGATCGGTCGGTTTTGATATGGCGAGGACACCGTAAGGGGAGACCTTTGCCGCAAGATCAAAGTAATTGTCGGATTTCACCAAAAGAAGTACACCGGAACCGCTGTTACAGCAAAGCTCAAGTGCAAATTCACTGCCGTACTCATCCGGCAAAGGGGCATTGATAATCACAATATCAAAAGACTTTTCGAGCAATAAGCGTTTTGCACTGCAAATGTCCGTGGCAACAGAAACAGGCTCAAAATGAAGTCTTGATAATAATTTCAGGAGAGATGTGTTGAATTTTTCAGATGCCGATACAATCAGTACATTCAAATAAGCTTCTTGCTTCATACAATCCCTCCTTTGGTATTTTCTGTGTGTATTTTTCTGTAAAACATAAAATGTTAGCGAATATAGTAATCGATCATTTCCGACGGTAAAATGTCGGCGATGAAAGAACTGTTTTTTGCAATTTCCTTTGCCTCCTGCAAGTTTAGCGGCAGCTTTTCAAACTGTCCGGTGACTTCAGGCGGTGCAAGATACAGATTCAAATCTGCGGCATCCGGCAAGGTGAGATTTCTTCGGATACCGTCCAATCCTGCCTCCATGATCAAAGCAAAGGCGATATAAGGGTTGCAGGACGGATCAGGAGAACGAAGCTCCGCACGTTCGGAATCACCCTTAGAAGCCGGAATACGAACCAGCTGTGAACGGTTTTCGGAAGACCATGTCACATACAAAGGAGCCTTATCCGTACCGAATCTGGAATAAGAATCTTCTGAAATATTTAAAAACAGTGTAATCTCTCTGATATGTGCCAGGATACCCGCGATAATCTGCGGCATCTTATCCTTTCCGTCGGCACTTGTGGCAGACAGATTAATGTGCATGCCGTTCCCCGGATTGTCCTTTAACGGCTTCGGTGTAAAATCGGCATATAAGCCGTTTGTTGCCGCAATGGTCTGCACGACAGAGATAAACGTAACTGCGTTATCAGCCGCTCTCAGAGGGGAGGCATATTTAAAATCAATCTCATTCTGCCCCGGACCTTCCTCGTGGTGGGAACGCTCAGGAATAATTCCCATTCGTTCCAGAGTCAGACAGATTTCACGTCTTACATTTTCGCCTTTGTCCTCAGGGGCAATGTCCATATATCCCGCCTCGTCATATGGAATCTTTGTCGGAATGGAATTTTCATCCCGCCAGAACAGATAAAATTCCAACTCTGTTCCGAAGAAAAAGGAGATACCTAAATCTTCCGCATGTCGGATTGAGGTTTTTAACAAATTTCTCGCATCAGACTCGAATTGGGAATTGTCGGGATAGCGGATATCGCAAAACATCCGGACAACTCTTCCGTGGTCAGGACGCCAGGGAAGAACGGATATGGTTGCGGGATCGGGAAAAAGGAAAAGATCCGAGTGGATGTCCGTATCCAATCCGTCAATGGCAGAGGCATCAATCGCGATGCCTGAAGAGAAAGCCTTTTGCAGTTCTCCCGGCATAATGGATATATTTTTTTGTTTTCCGTAAATATCACAAAAAGCCAGACGTATAAACTTCACGTCTTCTTCGGATACATATTGAATAACTTCCTCACTAGAATAGTTCATGCTGGACTTCCTTTCTTCATCAAACTGTGATGATTGCAGAGTATGTTTCCGTTCATATAAAAAAGAAAGGTACTCATTCAAAAAGGGCAAAAAAACTCTTTGAATGAACGCCTTTGTTCATATGCAATGATTCTAACACGCAGGTATTTGTTTGTCAAATGCAAAGGCTGCCGTTTTGCACCCACAATGCTATAAAATCTGCCATGTCCGGAACTGAAAGAGACATGGCAGATTTTATTTAAAAAGATGTGTAAACAGGCTTGGTTTATGAAAAATACTCCCCTCACAAGAGCAGCGGATATTCCGCAATCCATATCAAGCTGTTTGACACAGACAGATGATAGTTGGCGTTCATCTGTCGGAGAATGGTAAAACCATTATTTATGTAGGCTCTGAACTTAGCCGATTTGGAAAAGGACACATATTTCAACGAATAGATAAAGGCTAAGCCACAGAAGTTACATACCGATTTATAAAAACAAAAAAGAGCAAAGAAAATAAAAATGCGTTTGCACTTTTAGACCTTGCTCATCTCTCTCGGGTTTACATTATTCATCTGTTAGTATCATAGCACGAGGATTACAATGGTGCAAGGTGTAGTAATTCACAAAAAGAAAAACATTTTTTTGTATAACCTTGACAATGAAACTGTTTATCTATAACATAAATAGTAGGATAAAAGGAATTGGGGTTAAAACATGAGAGCAGGAAACATGAGAGAAGAAGGAAAATATTGCAAAGTGTGCGGCAGAATGTTACCGAGTATGTCGGTAAAAGACTGTTGTCCGGTTTGCGAAGAAAATAAATTGTTTGATCAGGTGAGAGATTTCATCCGTACGCATGATGTGACTGAGGTTCAGGTCGCAGAGTACTTCGGAATCCCGCAGAAAAAAGTAAAAAACTGGATTAAAGAGGGACGGATCGAGTACAAAGAGGACGGCAACAACAAAGGACTTGTCTCCATTCATTGTGCGAGATGCGGAGCACCCGTTACATTCGGAACTTTGTGCAGCAAATGCCTTAAGCTGATGAACAGCTCCAAGTACGAATACGCAGGAGATACCATTGAGGATCAGAAGATGCGATTCTTAGATCAGGACGGTAAGTAGGACAAGGTATTTGAACAGACATTAAAAACAGCCGTATCAGAAACGTAATATTACGTGTTTCTGATACGGCTGTTATATTTTGCTTAAAAGTTGTACACTAGCGTTTGCATTTTACTGCCGCTTCCACAAATCCTTTGAATAAAGGATGAGGTCTGTTTGGACGGGATTTAAACTCAGGGTGAGCCTGTGTGGCAATAAACCACGGATGATCCGATAACTCGATCATCTCTACGATTCTTCCGTCAGGAGAAAGACCGCATAAGTTCAAACCGTGTTCCGCCAAAGCATTTCGATAATCATTGTTTACCTCATAGCGGTGACGATGTCTCTCCTCAATGCTGGATTCACCGTATAACTGACGGGCTTTGGAACCCTCCTCCAATACACAGGTGTAAGAACCGAGACGTAAAGTTCCGCCGATGTCTTCTACACCGTCCTGATCCGGCATTAACGCGATCACCGGATGAGTGGTGTTCGGATCTAACTCAATGCTGTGTGCATCATTGTAACCGCAGACATGACGTGCAAATTCAATGATGGCAACCTGCATACCCAGACAAAGTCCGAGGTAAGGAACCTTGTTCTCGCGGGCATAGCGTGCAGCAAGGATTTTTCCTTCGATACCACGGCTGCCGAAGCCACCCGGAACTAAAATACCCTGCATTTTTCCGAGGATTTCATCAATGTTGTCCTCGTTTAATTCCTCTGAATCAACCCAATGGATATTGACGGTTGCACGTTCTGCGATACCGCCGTGTTTTAATGCCTCGACAACGGAAATGTAAGCGTCGTGAAGCTGAATGTATTTTCCGACCAAAGCAATGTCGACTTCCTGTGTAGGATTGCGAAGAGCATTTACCATGTCTTTCCAATCGGACAGATCCGGTGTCGGACAGTCAAGGTGGAGACATTCACAGGCAACCTGTGCCAGATGTTCTTCCTCCATAGCAAGCGGAGCTTCATATAAATATTCTACGTCAAGATTCTGTAATACATGATTGTTCGGTACATTACAGAATAATGCGATCTTATCTTTTAAGCCCTGATCCAATTCCTGCTCGGAACGGCATACGATAATATCCGGCTGGATCCCCATACTCTGTAATTCCTTTACGCTTGCCTGTGTCGGTTTTGTTTTTAATTCGCCGGAAGCCTTGATGTAAGGAATCAAGGTAACGTGGATCAACATTGCGTTTTCTCTGCCGACTTCATGCTGGAACTGACGGATGGATTCTAAGAAAGGCTGGCTTTCGATATCTCCGACAGTACCGCCGACCTCAATGATTGCAATATGAGTATCTTCGGATGTGAAGTTGCGGTAGAATCTGCTCTTGATCTCATTTGTAATGTGCGGAATAACCTGAACGGTACCTCCGCCGAAATCGCCGCGGCGTTCTTTCTGCAACACGGACCAGTATACCTTTCCGGTTGTCACGTTGGAATTTTTACTTAAACTTTCATCAATAAAGCGTTCATAGTGACCTAAGTCAAGATCGGTTTCCGCACCGTCATCGGTAACAAAAACCTCGCCGTGCTGAATCGGATTCATAGTGCCCGGATCAATATTGATGTACGGGTCGAATTTCTGCATAGTTACTTTAAAGCCGCGGGCTTTCAAAAGTCTGCCCAAAGAAGCGGCTGTAATACCTTTTCCGAGACCGGAAACAACACCTCCGGTAACAAAGACGTATTTTACAGGCATAGGTTGTCCTCCTTAATAATATGTAATATATAAATGTCCATAAAATTTAAAATAACTCATATATTATACAACTAGGCAGAAAAGAAATCCACAAGTTTTGAAAAAAACTTTAGAAAAACTTTAGAAAGGACAAAAAAAGTTCACGATATGTATATTGATTTTAAAACAAAAGCAACATATAATAAAGAAGATACTGCAAGAGTTATAAATGCAGCATGGAGGAAAGTATGGATAATAACAATCAGATGAATGGCAATCACAATAATCAGAATAACAAAGGCGGAGATAATAAGAACAACAAGAACGGTTCCCTGTTTCTTGCCTTTTTGGTAATTTCCCTGGTGGCATTGTTTGTGATGAGTTATGTGAGCAGACAGATGGACGAGCTTGCATCCAAAGAGATCAGTTACTCTAAGTTTTTAGAGATGGTCGAGGCAGACAAAGTCAAGAGTGTGGAAATCGGTTCAGCCGAGATTAAGATTACGCCAAAGACAAAAGATGAATCAGAGGACAAATCTGAGGAAAAGACAGAGGTGTCAGAAAATACCACAGAAGAGACAACACAGGAGCAGACACAGAGCAGTCAGGCTGTGAATCCGTTTCAGCCGTCACAGGAGCAGACACAAAGAAGCATAAAAGTTACGTATTACACCGGAGTGGTAGATGATCCTGATCTGCTTCCTTTATTAAAGGAGCATAACGTGACGGTAAAGGGAACGATACCGGACAATACCGCGACATGGATTTATAATATTTTAAGTTTCGTGATACCGCTCGTATTTGTGTGGATTATTTTTGCGGTTGTCGCAAAGCGTATGGGCAGCGGCGGCGTGATGGGCGTCGGAAAGAGCAATGCCAAAGTATATGTTGAGAAGAAAACCGGCGTGACCTTCCAGGATGTTGCGGGTGAGGATGAAGCAAAAGAATCCTTGCAGGAGGTGGTAGATTTTCTCCACAATCCGCAGCGATATACCGAGATCGGAGCAAAACTGCCAAAAGGAGCATTGCTGGTAGGACCTCCGGGAACAGGAAAGACACTACTTGCAAAAGCGGTTGCGGGTGAGGCGAATGTTCCGTTTTTCTCACTGGCAGGTTCCAGCTTTGTAGAGATGTTTGTCGGCGTGGGTGCATCCCGTGTCAGAGATTTGTTTAAAGAGGCACAGAAACAGGCACCGTGTATCATTTTTATCGATGAGATTGATGCGATCGGTAAGAGCAGAGATAACCGCTACGGCGGAAATGATGAGAGAGAGCAGACATTGAATCAGCTTTTGGCGGAGATGGACGGATTCGATGCATCCAAAGGTCTGTTGATCTTAGCAGCAACCAACCGTCCCGAGGTCTTGGATAAAGCGTTGTTAAGACCGGGACGTTTTGACAGAAGAATCATTGTAGATAAACCGGACTTAAAAGGCCGTGAGGCAATTTTACAGGTACACGCAAAAGACGTATTGATGGATGAGACGGTTGACTTAAAGGCAATCGCATTGGCAACATCGGGAGCAGTGGGTTCCGATCTGGCAAATATGATCAACGAGGCAGCTATCAATGCGGTAAAACACGGAAGAAAATATGTCAGCCAGTCAGACTTATTTGAATCGGTTGAGGTCGTTATTGCGGGAAAAGAAAAGAAAGACCGCATTATGAGTGCCAAAGAAAAGAAAATCGTTGCTTACCACGAGGTCGGACACGCATTGGTAACCGCATTACAAAAGAACACAGAGCCGGTACAAAAGATTACCATTGTTCCGAGAACACACGGAGCGTTGGGATATGTTATGCAGGTACCGGAGGAAGAAAAATACCTCAAATCCAAAGAAGAATTAGAAGCAGATCTGGTCACATATATGGCAGGTCGTGCATCGGAGGAGGTTGTTTTCAATTCTGTAACGACAGGAGCCGCAAACGATATTCAGCAGGCAACCAAGATCGCACGTGCGATGGTTGCACAGTACGGTATGTCTGATAAGTTTGGATTGATCGGACTTGCGGAAGTGCAAAGCCAATATCTGGACGGAGAGGCACACCTAAACTGCGGAGAAAAGACTGCGGCACAGATAGACGAAGAAGTAATGAAACTTCTGAAGGTAAGTTACGATAAGGCAAAAGAGCTTTTGCTTGCCAACCGTGATGTCTTAGATAAGATTGCAGCACATCTGTATGAGCAGGAGAACATTACAGGTGCAGAGTTCATGAAGATTTATCGTGAATTAAAAGGAATCCCGGAACCGGAGAAAGAGAACCCGGAAGAAGAGAACCAAGAAAAAGCAGAGGATATGAAAGATAACATTGATGTTTAATTTTGAAGAAGAATTAAAAAAACTCCCGGAAAAACCGGGAGTTTACATTATGCATGATGCAAATGATACCATTATTTATGTGGGGAAAGCTGTCAAACTCAGAAACCGGGTTCGGCAGTATTTTCGCCCAAGCCATAATGAGGGGATCAAAAAAGACCGGATGGTTCAGCAGATTGCACGTTTTGAATACATTATTACAGATTCAGAGCTGGAGGCTTTGATCTTAGAGTGCAATTTAATCAAAGAACATCGCCCGAAATACAACACCATGCTTCGGGATGATAAGACATATCCATATATCAGAGTGACGCTGGGAGAAGATTTTCCCAGAGTCCTTTTTTGTCGTCAGGTAAAAAAAGACAAATCCAGATATTTCGGGCCTTATACAAGTGCCACGGCGGTAAAAGATACCATTGATCTGCTGCACAAGCTTTATCAGATCCGGACGTGTAATCGGAAACTGCCAAAGGATATCGGCAAGGAGCGTCCGTGTTTAAATTACCATATCCATCAATGCAAAGCCCCGTGTCAAGGTTACATAACCAAAGAGGAATATGCAGAGAATATCAAAAATGTCTTAGAATTTTTGAATGGCAATTACCAGGGGATATTAAAAGAATTGCAGGAGAAAATGGAAAAGGCATCTGAGGAGATGGAGTTTGAAAAAGCCATCGAATACAGAGAACTTTTAACGAGCGTGCGTGCAGTGGCACAAAAGCAGAAAATTACCAATACGGACGGCGAGGACAAAGATATTATCGCAATGGCAAAAGATGAGCGGGATGCGGTTGTTCAGGTATTTTTTATACGCGGCGGCAAGCTGATCGGAAGAGATCATTTTTATCTGCGGATCGGAAATGAAGAGACAGACGAAGAGATTCTGACAACCTTTCTCAAACAATTTTATGCGGGTACGCCGTATATCCCAAAAGAATTAATGCTGCAAAACGAGGTTCTCGAGGCGGAAGTGATTGCGGAGTGGCTTTCAAAACGAAAAGGACAAAAAGTTTATATCAGTGTGCCGCAAAAAGGAAAAAAAGAACGTTTGGTGGAACTTGCCAGAAAAAATGCCCAGTTGGTTCTTGATCAGGACAGAGAGCGGATTAAGCGGGAAGAGGGCAGAACGATCGGTGCCATGAAAGAGATTGCCTCCCTTTTGGGAATGGAAGAGGTCAAACGGGTAGAAGCGTTTGATATTTCAAACACAAGCGGATTTGAGAGCGTCGGTTCTATGGTTGTCTATGAAAAAGGAAAGCCGAAACGCAGTGATTACCGTAAGTTCAAATTACGCACCGTACAGGGACCGGATGATTATGCCTCCATGCGTGAAGTTCTGACACGAAGATTTTTGCACGGATTGCAGGAGCAAAACGAGATCAAACAAGATCAGCAAAAGATAGGAAGTTTTGACAAATTCCCCGACCTCTTGATGATGGACGGAGGAAAAGGTCAGGTCAATATCGCATTGCAGGTTCTGGACGAGTTACATCTGAATATCCCGGTATGCGGTATGGTAAAAGACGACAACCATAGGACGAGAGGTCTTTACTATGAGAACGAGGAGATTCCGATTGATAAAAACAGCGAAGGATTCCGCCTCATCACCAGAATACAGGATGAGGCACACCGGTTTGCGATAGAATATCACCGTTCCTTGCGGAGTAAAAGTCAGGTGCATTCCGTTCTTGATGATATACAGGGGATCGGTGAGACAAGAAGAAAGGCATTGATGAGAAATTTTGACTCGATCGAAGCCATACGAAACGCCGATGTGGAACAACTGGAGGCGGTAGAATCCATGAACCGGAGAAGTGCGGAGGCGGTATACAATTTTTTCCACGGCTAGTTGTTGAAGCACTGTTTTTTCTATGATATGATGAAAGGTAGAAAATACCATATAGAAATAAATTATAACAGAGAGAGGGAGAGGCTTATGAGCAAACGAAATGTGAGTGTTTCCAAGTTGACAAAACTCTTGGATTTAAAAGTCTTTACACCGGAATTAGATTTAAAAAAGCATAAAGTGACTTTGTCGGATGTCAACCGTCCGGCGTTGCAGTTGAGCGGATATTTTGACTATTTTGAGCCAAACCGTGTACAGATTCTCGGAATGGTAGAAATCAGTTTCTTAAAACAGTTGAAGCCGGATAAGAGAATCGGCATTTATCAGGATTTTCTGGGAAGAGAGATTCCGTGTGTGATTTTTTGCAGGGATTTTGAACCGGATGAAGATTTTTTGAGAATTGCATATGAGAAGGATGTACCGCTTCTTGGTACAGACCATACGACATCAAGTTTTATGGCAGAGTTGATTCTTTGTCTGAGTGAGGAACTGGCACCGGCAGTCACGATTCACGGCGTTTTGGTAGACGTCTACGGAGAGGGATTGCTGATCACGGGCGAGAGCGGAATCGGAAAGAGCGAGGCGGCACTGGAATTGATCCACAGGGGACACCGTCTTGTGACCGATGATGTGGTGGAAATCAAACGGATCAACGAGCATACTTTGATCGGAACTTCGCCGGAGATTACCAGACATTTTATCGAATTGCGGGGAATCGGAATCGTAGATGTCAAGACTTTGTTCGGTGTCGAGGCAGTCAAAGAAAAGCAAAACATTGATTTAGTGATCAAATTAGAGGACTGGAAGAAAGAAAACGAATATGACAGGCTCGGTCTTGAGGAAGAGTATACCGAGATTCTGGGAAATCAGGTAGTCTGTCATACCTTGCCGATCCGTCCGGGACGCAATCTTGCGGTTATCTGCGAGTCGGCAGCAGTCAATCACAGACAAAAGAAGATGGGATACAATGCGGCACAGGAGTTATATCGGCGTGTACAGGAAAATCTCAACAAAAAGGATGACGAAGAATAAGATGAAAAGAGGTAAATAAAATGGAAAGAGAAAATGCTTGGAAAAAATATCCGGAAGGAAAGAAAAGAGAGGTAGTCTTTGATTTTGCGGAGGGTTACCGTCAGTTTTTATCCGCATGCAAGACGGAGCGTGAGTGCGTAGATTATTTTGAGGCACAGGCAAGAATCGCAGGTTATATCTCTTTGGAGGAGGCAATCAGCAAAAAGAAGAAATTGAAAGCAGGCGATAAGATTTATGTCAACCAGATGGGCAAATCTATGGCACTTTTTGTCATCGGAAAAGAGCCAATCGAAAAAGGCATGAACATTCTGGGAGCACATATTGATTCCCCTCGTTTGGACATCAAACAGAATCCGTTATATGAAGACACGGGAATGGCATTGCTGGATACCCACTATTACGGCGGAGTAAAAAAATATCAGTGGGTGACACTTCCGCTTGCACTTCACGGAGTCATTGTTAAAAAAGACGGCAGCGTTGTCAAGGTCAGTGTTGGAGACAAAGAGGAAGATCCTGTATTCGGTGTCAGCGATTTGTTGATCCACTTGGCAGGCGACCAGCTGGAGAAAAAAGCGGCAAAAGTAATCGAGGGTGAGAACCTTGATATTTTGATTGCAAGCATTCCGGCAGCGGAGGACAAAAAGGCAGACGTCAAAGAACTTGTAAAAGCAAATGTATTAAATATTTTAATGAAAGAATACGGTATAGAAGAGGAGGATTTCCTCTCTGCGGAGATCGAGGCTGTACCGGCAGGAAAAGCGAGAGATTACGGATTTGACCGCTCTATGATCATGGGATACGGTCATGATGACCGCGTGTGCGCATATCCATCCTTTAAAGCTATTCTGGAGATGAAAAAACCGGAAGTCACAAGTGTATGCCTGCTTGTGGATAAAGAGGAAATCGGAAGTGTGGGAGCAACGGGAATGCAGTCACGTTTCTTCGAGAATGCAGTTGCGGAGGTAATGCAGCTTACAGGACAGTATTCCGAAATCGGCGTTAGAAGAGCCATGAGCAATTCCTATGTGCTTTCTTCCGACGTCAGTGCGGCATTCGATCCGAATTATCCGTCGGTATCAGAGAAAAAGAACACCGCATATTTTGGAAAAGGCGTTGTGTTCAACAAGTATACGGGAGCAAGAGGAAAGAGCGGCTCAAACGATGCGAATGCAGAATATATGGCAAAGATCCGTGCGATTTTAGATAACAACAATGTGTCGTTCCAGACTTCGGAACTTGGAAAAGTAGACCAGGGCGGCGGTGGAACCATCGCATATATTCTGGCAAATTACGGAATGCAGGTGATTGACAGCGGTGTTGCGGTATTGAATATGCACGCACCGTGGGAGATTATCAGCAAAGTGGATTTATATGAAGCATTTTTAGGTTATATTGCATTTTTGAAGGAAGCATAAAGTAGGAAAATATGAAAAAATTTGAAGAAGCTTTGTTTACAATTGCGGGAAAAGACCGGATTTTAAAAGAAGAACCAATGTCAAAACACACCACGTTCCGGGTAGGTGGTGCGGCTGATTATTATGTTGCACCCGGCAGGGAGCTGTTACCGGATTTGATCCGCTGCTGTCTTG
Source organism: uncultured Lachnospiraceae bacterium (assembly GCA_934351705.1). Taxonomy (GTDB): domain Bacteria; phylum Bacillota; class Clostridia; order Lachnospirales; family Lachnospiraceae; genus Maccoyibacter. The sequence continues at coordinate 14,129 of CAKRJK010000001.1, read as the reverse complement.
AGCACGATGTGCCATACATGGTTATCGGCAACGGAAGTAATCTTCTGGTATCCGATTCGGGAATCCGCGGAATGGTGATCGAGATAGGCAGGAATATGTCGGATATCTGCGTGGAGGATAACGGAATCCGTGTGCAGGCGGGAGCGTTGCTCTCAAGAACCGCAAACGAAGCACTTGCAAATTCCCTCACGGGAATGGAATTTGCGGCGGGTATTCCGGGATGTGTCGGAGGAGCGGTGGTTATGAATGCCGGAGCATACGGCGGCGAGATGAAAGACATTATCAAAACCGTCACCGTACTCACCAAAGACGGAGTCGAGAAAAAACTTCGGGCAGAAGAATTAGACTTATCCTACCGTCACAGTTGTATCCCTAAGAAGGAATATCTTGTATTGGAAACGGAGTTATCCTTAACACGGGGAAAACAAGAAGACATCCGTGCAAAGATGGATGAATTAAAGGAACAGCGTAATACTAAACAGCCGTTAGACTATCCGAGTGCGGGCAGTACCTTCAAACGTCCCGAGGGATATTTTGCGGGCAAGCTGATCATGGATGCGGGATTGCGGGGCTTTCAGATCGGCGGTGCGGCTGTCTCCGAAAAACATTGCGGCTTCCTCATTAACAAAGACGGGGCGAGTGCGGCAGATGTCTATCATCTGATTATGGAAGTACAAAAAAGAGTGGAGCAGCAGTTCGGTGTCAGATTAGAGCCGGAAGTAAAAATGGTTGGTGATTTCACATGAAGTTTGTAATTATAACGGGAATGTCGGGAGCCGGAAAAGGCACAGCAGTCAAAATCATGGAAGACATGGGCTACTATTGTGTAGATAATCTTCCGATTTCCCTGATTGAAAAATTTGCGGAGCTGTCTATGGCATCCAAAGACGAATTAGAGAAGGTGGCTGTCAGTATAGATATTCGCAATAATAATGCACTGAGCGAGTTGGGTGAAGTACTGGAACGGATCCGGGCACAGGGAATTTCATTTGAGATTCTGTTTTTAGAAGCCGAGGATGAGGTCCTGATCAAACGGTACAAAGAAACCAGAAGAAATCATCCGCTTTCAGGCGGCGAGCGTGTCGACAAGGGAATCGGTCTGGAGCGTGAAAAGCTGAGTTTTTTGAAAAAACAGGCAGATTATATCATAGACACAAGTCGTCTGTTGACAAGAGAACTCAAAGTGGAGTTAGAAAAAATTTTTGTTCAGAATCAGGACTATAAGAGCTTGTTTGTGACGGTATTGTCCTTTGGTTTTAAGTACGGCATACCGACGGATTCGGATCTGGTTTTCGATGTTCGTTTTCTTCCGAATCCTTACTATGTGGAGGGACTGCGTCAGAAAACAGGCAATGACAAAGAAGTGCAGGATTTTGTAATGCAGTATCAGGAGGCACATGATTTTCTGGAAAAACTGGAAGATATGATCGAGTTCTTAATTCCGAATTATATTGCAGAGGGAAAAAATCAGCTGGTAATCAGCATCGGATGTACGGGAGGCAAACATCGTTCGGTTACGTTGGCGAATGCACTGTACAACCGGTTAAAAGAAAATTCAGCGTACGGAATTAAAATAGAACATCGTGATATTGCAAAGGATGCGTTGAGAGGAAAGTAGGAAAGAGTATGTCATTTTCCGGCAGCGTCAAAGAGGAGTTATTACATCACATCAGTAAAAGCCGTCATTGTCAGTTGGCAGAGCTGGCGGCTTTTTTGAGTTTCTCGGGAAAGGTTCAACATGGCAGGGACAGGGACTTTTTGTCGTTCGAGTCAGAGAACGAGGAACTGGTAAGAAAATACTTTACTTTGGCAAAAAAAACATATAATATTAAGACAAGTATTTCAAATATAGAAGAGAGCGAGATTACAAGAAATTTGTTTCATGAGGATTTTACAGTCAAAAACAGTTATGTACAAAATGCATGCTGTAAACGGGCATTTATCAGAGGAGCGTTTTTGACCTCGGGTTCGATAAGCGATCCTGAGAAATCCTACCACTTTGAGATTGTGTGCAACAGTGAGAAGTGTGCGATTCAATTAAGAGACATGATGAATAGTTTTGGCGTGGAGGCAAAGATTGTCCGGCGAAAGAAAAGTCAGGTCATCTATCTCAAAGAGGGAGAGCAGATTGTTGATATATTGAACGTAATGGAGGCACCGGTTGCGTTGATGAATTTTGAGAATGTCAGAATTTTGAAAGAGATGCGCAACAGTGTCAATCGTCAGGTAAATTGTGAAACGGCAAATATCCACAAGACCGTTTCGGCGGCAGTCAGACAGATTGAGGATATCGAATATCTAAAGTCAAAGGTCGGACTGGAGCATTTGCCGCCCCAACTTCGGGAGATGGCGTATATTCGCTTAGAGTATCCCGATGCACCGCTCAAGGAGCTTGGCACTTATTTAGAGCCGCCGGTGGGCAAGTCGGGTGTCAATCACAGGTTGAGAAAGCTCGGAATGATGGCACAGGATTTGAGAATGTCAGATTATTAGGAGTAAAATTATGAAGAAACTGCTGTTTATTGTAAATGGTCATTCAGGGAAAGGATATATCAAGAACCATCTGTTGGAGATTGTCGACAATATGGTTCGCAACGGGTATGAGGTTACCGTGCATACGACACAGGCGAGAGAAGACGCGACCAATGTCGTAAGGGAACAGGCAAAAGATTACGATCTGGTAGTTTGCAGCGGAGGCGACGGAACGTTAGATGAGACGGTTACAGGCATGATGCAGAGTGAGAAAAGAGTTCCGATCGGTTATATTCCCGCGGGAAGTACCAATGATTTTGCCAATTCTTTAAAAATCCCTAAGAATATGCTACACGCAGGACGTGTCACCGTGAACGGAGAACCGTTTTCCTGTGATGTGGGAGAGTTTAACGGAGATTACTTTATCTATGTGGCGGCATTTGGAATTTTTACGGATGTGTCCTATGCAACGAGTCAGGAGTTGAAGAATGTTCTCGGCCATGTGGCATATATTTTAGAGGGAGCAAAGAGATTACATACCATTAAATCTTATCGTATGAAAGTGGTGTATGGGGATAATAAGCTGGAGGGAGACTTCCTTCTGGGAATGATCACCAACTCAACCTCTGTGGGCGGATTCAAGAATATGACAGGCAAAAATGTCAAATTGGATGACGGACTGTTTGAAGTCACCTTGATACGCAAGCCTAAGAATATTATCGAATTGAACGAGATTATCGCAAATCTTACAATCTTAAAGGATAACAACACAGATTTGATTGAATCGTTCCGGGCAGATGAGGTACATTTTTATGCGACAAAAGAAATACCGTGGACTTTGGACGGAGAATTCGGCGGAGACCATAAGAATGTCGTGATCAAAAACCACCACCGGGCGATGGATATTATGGTAAAAAAGAAATAATGTATAGAATGCTTGAATTTGAGAAAAATTGAAAGTATACTATAGATATGTAAAAAAAGGAAAATGGAGGGCAATGTATGTTGGTTTCAACGAAAGAGATGCTTGCGAAAGCAAAGGCAGAGCATTATGCGGTAGCACAGATTAATATTAATAATTTAGAGTGGACAAAAGCCGTATTGGAAGTGGCACAGGAATTAAATTCACCGGTTATTTTAGGTGTTTCCGAGGGTGCCGGAAAATATATGGGCGGTTATAAAACCATTGTTGGCATGGTAAATGGTATGTTAGAGGAATTGAAGATCACAGTTCCGGTTTGTTTACACTTAGATCACGGCGGATATGATGCTTGTATCAAATGTGTAGAGGCAGGATTCTCCTCTATCATGTACGACGGTTCCCATGAAGAGATTGAGAAGAATATAGAATTGACAAAAGAAATCGTAGCATTGGCTCATAAACATAATATGACCGTAGAAGCAGAAGTCGGAGCAATCGGCGGAGAAGAGGACGGTGTAATGGCAGCCGGCGAATGTGCAGATCCGCAGGAGTGCAAGAGAATTGCAGATACAGGAATTGATTTATTGGCAGCAGGAATCGGTAACATTCACGGAAAATATCCAGCAAACTGGGCAGGACTCAGCTTTGAGACATTGGATGCGATTCAGCAGCTTACAGGAGATATGCCGTTAGTACTTCACGGAGGTACCGGTATTCCTGGAGATATGATCAAGAAAGCAATTGACTTAGGAGTATCTAAGATTAACGTAAATACAGAATGCCAGATTGCATTTACAGCCGAGGTTCGTAAATATATCGAAGAGGGCAAAGATTTAGAGGGTAAAGGCTTTGATCCTCGTAAGGTATTAAAACCGGGTACAGAGGCAATTAAACAGACTGTAAGAGATAAGATGGAGTTATTTGGTTCCGTAGGAAAAGCATAGGAGCAAAACAGAGGGTGTTCCATAACACATGGAACGCCCTTTTTCAAGTTTTGAATATACTATTGTAGATGTATGGTAATAACAGAGGAAAGGATGTAAAGACATGGAGGAGAGAAAGGTAGAAACGACAACTGAGTTTTTTAAGGTGCCGGATATTTTCGGAGAAAATGTATTTAATGACGCTGTCATGCAGGAGCGTCTTCCGAAAAAATTCTATCAAAGACTGAAAAAGGTAATTGAAGAAGGACGCGAGTTGGATTTGGAAACAGCAGATGTGGTAGCACATGAGATGAAAGAGTGGGCGATCGAGAAAGGTGCAACACATTACACACATTGGTTTCAGCCTTTGACAGGGATTACTGCCGAGAAGCATGACTCCTTTATCACAGCACCGATGCCAAACGGTAAAGTGCTTATGAGTTTTTCCGGAAAAGAGCTGATCAAGGGCGAACCGGACGCATCATCTTTTCCGTCGGGAGGACTGAGAGCAACTTTTGAGGCGAGAGGATATACCGCTTGGGATTGCACTTCTCCTGCATTTGTACGAAAAGATGCAGCGGGAGCGATTTTGTGTATTCCTACGGCGTTCTGTTCCTATACGGGAGAAGCGTTAGATCAGAAAACACCGCTGCTCCGCTCTATGGCAGCCATCGGAGAACAGTCTATCCGTCTGCTGCGGTTATTCGGAAATACCACGTCAAAAAGTGTGATTCCGTCCGTCGGACCGGAACAGGAATACTTTATTGTCGATGAGCAGAAATATTTACAGAGAAAAGATCTTGTCTATGCGGGACGTACTCTTTTTGGAGCACCGCCGGCAAAAGGACAGGAGATGGATGACCATTACTTCGGAGCAATCCGCGAGAGAATTGCGGCTTATATGAAGGATGTCAACGAGGAGCTCTGGAAGCTGGGTGTTTCGGCAAAGACACAGCACAATGAGGTTGCGCCGGCACAGCACGAGCTTGCGCCGATCTATGCAAAAGCAAATGTTGCGGTAGATCACAATCAGCTGGTTATGGAAACATTAAAGAAAATTGCGGAGCGTCACGGATTACATTGTCTGTTACATGAAAAACCGTTTGCAGGTGTCAACGGTTCAGGTAAGCATGATAACTGGTCATTGACTACGGATGACGGAATCAATCTGCTGGAGCCGGGAGAGACACCTCACGAAAACATACAGTTCTTACTGGTGTTATCCTGTATTTTAAAAGCGGTAGATGTTCATGCCGATATTTTAAGAGCATCGGCGGCAGATGTCGGAAACGATCACAGACTCGGTGCGGATGAAGCACCGCCTGCCATTATTTCGGTATATTTGGGTGAGCAGCTCGAGGACGTCGTAAAGCAGTTGATCAGTACAGGTTCCGCAACACACAGTATCGAAGGCGAAAAACTGGAAACAGGCGTAGCGGCACTTCCTGACTTTATGAAAGATGCGACAGACCGCAACAGAACCTCACCGTTTGCATTTACCGGAAATAAGTTTGAGTTCCGTATGGTTGGTTCTAAGGCATCCGTCGCACAGCCGAATGTCGTACTGAATACGATCGTGGCAGAAGCGTTTGCAGAGGCTTGTGATGTTTTGGAAAAAGCAGAAGACTTTGATATGGCGGTACATGATCTGATTAAGAAGAATGTGACTGAACATCAGAGAATTATCTTTAACGGAAACGGATACTCCGAGGGATGGGTAGAAGAGGCAGAGAAGAGAGGGTTGCCGAATATCAAATCTATGGTGGACGCAATTCCGAGCCTTGCGACAGAGAAATCCGTTGCGTTGTTTGAGCAGTTTGGCGTATTCACAAAAGCGGAATTGGAATCCCGTGTGGAAGTGGAATATGAGACTTATGCCAAGACGATCAATATCGAGGCAAGAGCTATGATGAACATTGCAAGCAAACAGATCATTCCGGCGGTAATTAAGTATATTACCTCTCTGGCAGTGTCTGTGAATGCGGTGACGACAGCGTGTGGTGCGGATGTCAGCGTTCAGACAGAGCTGTTGCAGGAGGCATCTGATCTGTTGTCAGAAGCAAAGGCAGCACTCGCAAGATTACAGGAGATGACAGAAAAGGCAACTGCAATGGAGAGGGGAAGAGAGCAGGCAGTTGCATATCGTGACGAGGTAGTGACGGCAATGGAGGCACTCAGAGCGCCGATTGACAAATTAGAGATGATTGTAGATAAAGAGATGTGGCCGATGCCATCTTATGGAGATTTACTGTTTGAAGTATAAAGAAAAAAGATTACTGTTTATCAATCACAGAGAAGAGGAGATAAAAGCCTTTTTGGAGGCTATGCCAAAAGAACTTCAGGTGGATACTGCGGATAACGGACTGGACGCAGCCCTGCTGATGAAGAAAAACACATATGGCGTCATTGTGATCGATATGGATTTGAAAGGATATGATGGAGAACAGATTGTTAAATTTGTAAATAAGGCATATCCGAATACCATTTGTATCATATACACAATTGCATTGACGCAGGGGCAGTTGAGTTTTCTGCTCAACGAGCGAAATGTTTTTCATATCTTTTTGAGTCCGGCGAATTTCAGGGAAGATTTCCGACAGACGATAGAAGAGGGATTCCTGCTTTATAACATTAATATGGAGAATGAAAAAGAGGAGCAGGAATTCGAGATAAGATATGAAAAACGGGAAAAAGGCATAGACGAAAAGAATCTTATCTTAAAGCGCCAGAAAAAGGAAATGGAGCAGTTTTGGAATTTTTCGGAGAAATTGTCGCAGGACACTCTGGAAGAATTTGGAAAAAATACCGGGAATATCGAAAGACTGAGGCAATATGAGCAGGAAATTTTTCAAAAGGCGGGAGAAATCCTACGGATAGAGTGTACGGATTTTGAACAGATCCATCAAAGACTTGAGCGTGAATTTGTAGAGGAGAAGAGCCAAAGGGAAATCCAGTTTTATACACCGCAGGATGAGGGCTATGATCTGCCGGATACCTTTTTCCAATCGATTTACATGGTGCTGTGGGGATTTTTAAAATATTTCTCCGCAATATCAAAGGAATATACCGTGTCGGTCAGGGTGGAGTTTGAGAGCAGCAGAAAAGCAGTCATTATGTTGGTTGTGATATTGCCTGCGGGAACGTGGGAGACATACAGCCGGAAGCAGGAATATGAACAGTATAAGAAGATTACGCAGTACGTGGCGGAATCGGTCATGGATGCGTATGTAAGAGTCATTAACGATGATTTGATTTCCTATCGTTGGGAAGTAGATTTGGATAACAGAAAGTTATAAAGAAACCGCAGTATCGTGTTACGGATACTGCGGTTTTGTTGTGTCTGTTTTACTGTCCTTTTCTAATGATAGAACTTATTGGCAGAACCGGGAGAGGAAGAAGGATCTTCCGTCGTGGAATTGGAGTTTTCCTTGTTCTCCGGTAATGTGTTGTTTAAAACGCCTGAAATATTCTCAAGACGCTCGATTGAATTGGTCGAGGCGTTGTGAATATCACAGATTGAGGTGGATGATTCATCCGATATTAAGTATGGCCCGTCTCCCGAATCAGGGGAGCCTCCGATAATGTAAATGCTGGTTGATTTTGTGGCATCCGGGCAGTACTCGTTTGCCAGCTTTCCGGAAACCGTACAGATCGTTGCGCTTACATGGTGATCGCACACTTCGGTTGGTGCGGTTCCCTGAGCAAAATATTCGGTATAAATCTGACTTCCGCGTGGATCGGAATCGCAGATACCCTCCACGGCAAGTTTGCCGGATTTTTTACATACAACAGCCGTTTCAATCGAAGATGGCTGTTTGAAATCTTTGTATTCCAATCCCTCGTTGGCACGCTGCATTACCGCTTTCCAGATATTCTTTGTGTATCTTGTGCCTTTGAGCGGAGAGTTGTCATCGTAGCCGCCCCAGATCACACAGGTGTAATAAGGGGTAAATCCTGCGAATAGGGAGTCACGGTCTTTGGTTGTAGTACCTGATTTTCCGGCTACCGGCATATTGTCAATGCAGGCAGCAGTACCGGTTCCGGAGGTCATAACATCCTGCATAGCGGAAGTTAAGAGCCATGCGGTGCTCTCCTTCAAAACGGTATGTGTTTTCGGAGTACTGTAATCAACTAAGACATTTCCGTCGTGGTCTAATATTTTGTTAAAGAAACGAGGTTCTGTATAAGTTCCTCCGTTTGCGATGGTCGCATAAGCTGCGGTTAAGTCAATGTTATAAACACCCTTTGTCAGACCGCCGAGGCATAATGCCTGGTTGTTGTCATCATCGACAATCGTTTTAAAACCGAAATTCTTGACGTAGTCATAACCGACAGAAGTTCCGATCTCGGTCAGTGTCTTAACAGTCACAACATTGATGGAGTCTGTGATCGCCTCACGCAGAGTTGTGAAACCGCGGTAGTTATTATCATAGTTACGCAAAGAAGTACCGTTCGCATACTGATAAGGAGCATCGTCCTGTACCGTGGCGAGTGTCATGCCGGCAGAGTCCAGTGCAGGAGCGTAAGCGGCAATTACCTTAAAGGTAGAACCCGGTTGTCGCGGTGTGGAGGTTGCACGGTTTAACGTCTTGCTTGCCGTTTTTTCACCTCTTCCTCCGACGAGAGCTTTTACTTCTCCGGTAGACTGATCGATCAGTGTCAAAGCAGCCTGCGGCTGTAAGGTGTAGGAAACGGTTTCTCCGCCCTCAGGGATGGTGTCGCCTTCCTCCATAACAGCGTTTTTATATTTTTCGATGGCTGCGTCGGCAGCCTCCTGGCTTGCAAAATTGATCGAATAACTCTTGTTCTCGGCTTGGTAATAAGACAACATCGTCTGCTCGCTGTAATTCTTTAATGTGCCGTCAGCCTTTTGAACGGTCAGACGGTAAGAGAAAGAATACTGTGGGTTGCCGGAATAGTTATTCGGATTATTGACCTCTTCATCGCAAATTGCCTGAAGAGAACTGTCCTGTGTGGATTCAATGGTCAATCCGCCGCTGTATAAGGCTTTGTAAGCCTGGGTTTCCGTATAGCCTTTTTCATCAATTAATACCTGGATTGCCTGCTCGGTCAAAGCGTCGACAAAGTAAGATGTAACATTGTCGTTGGCAATCTCTGTATTGACGATCTGAATGCGTTCATATACATCATCCTTTAACGCCTCGTCATACTGGTCCTGTGAAATGTAATCCTGCTCTAACATATTCTTTAATACCTTAGCACGACGCTTTTTGTTTTCATCAGGATTTGTGACCGGATTGTACTTGCTCGGATTCTGTGTGATTGCGGCAATGACCGCGGATTCGGACAGTGTCAGGTCGGAGACATCTTTATTAAAGTAACGTTCGGATGCGGCCTGTACGCCCAATGTATTTTGTCCGAGGTTGATGGAATTCAGATAATTTTCCAAAATCCAGGACTTGTCCACCTTTTTCTCCAACTGAACGGCAAGATACTGCTCCTGCAATTTTCTTTCTAATCGATCGGAAAAAGTGGATTCGCTTGTCCAGTCGATAAAAACATTATTTTTCAATAACTGCTGTGTAATGGTCGAAGCACCCTCTGAAAAGTGACCGCTTGTAATGCCCTTGATGCCGGCACGCATTATGCCCTTCATGTCAATTCCGTTATGGTCATAAAAACGCTCGTCTTCGATAGCGACAAAAGCGTGTTGCAAATCTACTGGAATCTCATCAATGGTCACATAAACGCGGTTGGAACCGGAAGCAACCAAAGTCGCGATCTCGTTTCCCTCATTATCCAAAACAGTAGATAAATAACCGGTAGGTGTGGCATCTATATCATTAATGTCCGGAGCGGATTTGATAATTTTCCGTGCTGCACCGATAGCAACAAAAATGCCGACTACAATTGCTGCGAGAAGGCAAAAAAGCAAGGATTTGCAAAAGATCACTGTGAATCTTTTCCGTGCCATTGTGCTTTTGGAGTGCAGCTCCTTTTCTTTTTTGGATGTACGATTCTTTCCATAATTCATAGCAGACCTCCTTTACTCTACTTAATCATACTCCTTTATATTATATCAAAAAAACATTCAAGAATAAAGTATTATAATTGATAGTTTGTCCAAGAGTATGTTATGATAATATCGGAAAGTAAAACAAAGGGGCAAAAACAGATGTCAGAGCATACATACAAAATCGTTTATGAAGGAAAAGAAGGAGAAATCGTAGAGAAAAAATCACGTTTTATCGCAACGGTAAGACCTGTGAATACCGAGGAAGAAGCCATCGAATTTATCGCGGCAATGAAGAAACAATACTGGGATGCAAGACACAACTGTTATGCGTATGTGATCGGAAACCAACAGGAATTGCAGAGATGCTCTGATGACGGAGAGCCGAACGGAACAGCGGGACGACCGATGCTGGAGGTACTTTTAAGAGAAGAGATCCACAATGCGGTGGTCGTTGTGACACGTTATTTTGGCGGTACGCTGCTGGGAACGGGCGGTCTGGTGCGGGCTTATCAAAAAGCAACGCAGGAGGGACTTGCGAACAGTGTCATTATCGAAAAGCAGACAGGCATTCCGGCAACAATCAAAGTTTCTTATCATGAAGTCGGTAAAATACAATACGTGCTGGCACAAAACGAGATACCGGTTACGGACAGCCTCTATGCACAGGATGTTGAATTACAGACTGTTGTACCGGAGGAAAAAAAGGAACAGATCGAAAAAGAATTGTTGGAGGGAACCAACGGAAAAGCAGTAATTGTATGGGGAAAACAGGTGGAATATGCACTGATTGACAAAGAAGTAAAAATATTTTAAAAAAGTACTTGCTTTTGTGTCGTATATTATGTATAATATCCATTGTTGAAAAGCTAATGGCCCATCGCCAAATGGTAAGGCAACGGACTCTGACTCCGTCATTTCAAGGTTCGAATCCTTGTGGGCCAGTTCGAAAGTACCATGCAAATGGTACTTTTTTCGTATAAAGATTTATCAGAGTCGTAAGATAACACAGAGATATTTGGAGGAGATAGATGATAAAGTTAGGTGAATGTCAGGAATTGACGGTCGTCAAAAAAGTAGATTTCGGAGTATATCTGGCAGACAGATCAGAGGATGAGACAAGGGTGCTTCTTCCGAAAAAGCAGGTGCCGGAAAATCTTGCAGTAGGAGATAAGTTAGAAGTATTCTTATATAAAGATTCAAAAGACCGATTAATCGCAACCACAAATGAGCCACGCCTGAAATTAGGCGAAATCGCAGTTTTAAAGGTGTTGGAGATTGGAAAAATCGGAGCGTTCTTAGATTGGGGCTTAGAAAAAGATCTGTTTCTTCCGTTTAAAGAGATGACGACCAGAGTGGAACGGGGAGATGAAGTCCTGGTGACCTTATATATAGATAAAAGCCGCAGGCTTTGTGCCTCCATGCGTGGAATCTACGAGCTTTTAAGAAAAGATTCGCCATACAAGGCAGGGGATACGGTAGAGGGACGGATTTATGAATTCAGCGATAACTTCGGAACTTTTGTCGCAGTAGACGACTGCTATTCGGGATTGATTCCAAGCTATGAGGACGCGTCTTATCTCAAGGTAGGAGATGTCGTGTCGGCACGTGTAACGAAAGTAAAGCCGGACGGAAAACTGGATCTGACCTTGCGGGAAAAAGCATATATGCAGATTAATCCCGATGCAGAGAAAGTGATGCAGGTCATTGAGGAGTACGCGGGAGTACTTCCGTTTAACGATAAGGCATCACCGGAAGTCATCAAAAGAGAAACCGGTCTCAGCAAAAATGCGTTCAAGAGAGCGGTAGGACATTTATATAAAGAAAGAAAAATAGAAATCACAGAAAAAAGTATTCGCAAATTGTAAAGGAGAGAAGAACTATGAAGACAGTAATCAAGACAACAAAAGCACCGGCAGCAATCGGACCGTATTCACAGGCAATCGAGGTAAACGGCATGGTATACACCTCCGGTGTCATTCCTGTAAATCCTGAAAACGGAGAGATTCCGCAGGGAGCAAAAGAGCAGGCAAAACAGGCATTAACCAATCTGTCTAACTTGTTAGAAGCGGCGGGAACAAATATGAATCAGGTTATCAAGACCACCGTGTTTATCAAAGAGATGGATGATTTCGGAACGATCAATGATGTATACAAAGATTTCTTCATGGAAGATTTTCCGGCAAGAAGCTGTGTGGAAGTGGCACGTCTGCCAAAAGACGTATTACTTGAAGTTGAGGCAATCGCATTAAAGTAGGTGAGGATATGACAACCAACAAGGGTGCAAACAGAACCTTTTGTATCACGCTTATTATTTATGTTGCGGTCAGTCTGTTGTATTCGTTTTTGACGCGTGGAAAAGATGTGTCTATTTATGTGGAACTTCTTTTGGCACAGAGTTCGATTTTTTTGCCGGCATTTATCTATATAAAAAAGTCGGGTAGGAAAGTCCGTGAACTGATTCCGTACAAAAGACTGAGGCTGGGTGATATACCGGTACTTGTGCTGATCACCTACCTGTTTTATCCAATGGTGCTGGTACTCAACCTGTTGACCATGATCTTTGTGGACAATGAAGTGGCGCAGATGACGCAGAGAATGAACGGGGATGCGTTTTTTCTGAATCTGTTGTTTTTTGCAGTATTGCCGGCAGGTGTGGAGGAATTCTTTTTCCGGGGAATGCTGTATCAGACTTATCGAAAGAGCAGTGCAAAAATAGGAATGTTTTTAAGCGGATTCCTGTTTGGGTGTATGCATTTGAATTTTAACCAGTTTCTGTATGCGTTTGCGTTTGGAATCTTTCTGGTGCTCATTGTCGAGGCGACGGGCAGCATTTATGCCTCTATGTTGTGTCATTTTATTTTAAACATCAACTCGGTTATCGCGATGAAGATACAGAGCGTCAAAGGCAGCTCGGTAAGTGCGGAGAGTGCGGCACTTTTGCAGGACAAAGAAATGCTGCTGACTGCGGGAGCAGGCTGGCTGGTCATTGCAATGATCGGCTTGATGGGTGTGTTCGGTTTGTGGGTGCATCTTGCGAAAAAGCATGGAACACTGACAGACATTCAAATGCGGTTTCGGCAGCCGAAGGGAGAAAAGTTCATAACGCCTTCGCTGATCATAGGAATCATACTTGCGATGATTATCATTGTATTATCGGGAGTTATATCATAAAGAAGATTTTTAAAGAAAAAGGAGTATCGCTCTATTACCGGAAACCGGTCATTTTGCGATACTCCTTTGGCTCTCTAAACAGATACATCAATGTTACTGCCGAGATATGGAGTCACGGAATTCTCAAGTGCCTTAATCATACTGTCACCCATCTGCTGGCTGGCATCGATCTGTTTGCCTAGAATGGCAAGGCTTACCTCGCTCGGCATACCTGTTGTCGGGAGCTGGTTCAATGCGATTGTGCTAAGTGCTCCTACTTCCATTAGCGACACCACCTTTCCTATGTCCTTATTGTACTTTGAAAAAAAGAAAAGAGCAATATGTTTTCAGAAAAAATAAGATAGAGCTTTTTGGGGAAAAATGATAGAATACTTAATAGAAATACAAAGAGAAGAAAAAGGAGCAGATTATGTTATATGATATTATTATTATAGGAAGCGGTCCTGCGGGACTGAGTGCGGCTATTTATGCAGAACGTGCAAAACAAAACACTTTGGTGTTGGAACAGGCTCCGATGAGCGGCGGACAGATTTTGAATACCTATGAGGTCGACAATTATCCGGGCATTCCGGGCGTGGGGGGCTTTGATCTGGGAAGTAAGTTCCGGGCACATGCAGACGGACTGGGCTGTCAATTCGTTACGGCACAGGTGCGGGAGCTTCGC